>CAZDJP010000010.1:1533-14690 GCA_964505865.1 uncultured Candidatus Saccharibacteria bacterium | reverse complement strand
CGCTCGCCGGCGAGCGGGCGCCCGCGATCAAGGCAAGGGTGGAGGACATCAAGCGCATTCTCGCCGAGCTGCCGTTCGAGCTCACCTTTTCGCAGAAGCGGTCGCTTTGGGAGATCGTGCAGGACATGGAAAAGCCGCGGCCGATGAACCGGCTCCTCCAAGGCGACGTTGGGTCGGGAAAGACCGTCGTCGCGGCGATCGCGGCGATGGGCGCCGCGGCGAACGGCTTACAAGCGGCGTTCATGGCGCCGACGGAGATCCTCGCGCGCCAGCATTTTGAAACGATGCAGAAGCTCCTCGCGCGGATGCCGGCCTCGGTCGCAAAGCCCGCGGTCGGGCTCATCGCCGCGAGCGGCGCCGTCGCATGGCACGACGTTGGCGGCGCCGCTTCCGTCCCGAAAGCCGCGATGCGGAAGAAGGCGGCCGGCGGCGAAGTGGCGATCGTTTTCGGCACGCATGCGCTCATTGAAGAATCCGTTTCATTCAAGGACCTCGGCCTCGTCATCGTGGACGAGCAACACCGGTTCGGCGTGCGCCAGCGCGCGGCGCTTACCAAGCGGCGGGAGCGCAGTGCCGGCCTCGTTCCCCATTTCTTGAGCATGTCCGCGACGCCCATTCCGCGCACGCTTAGGCTCACGCTCTTCGGCGACTTAGACCTCTCGCTCATCGACGAACTGCCGAGCGGTCGGAAGCCCGTCACGACGAAGATCGTCCTCCCCATCGAGCGGCAGGCAACCTATGCGTTCGTTGAAAAAGAGGTGCGCGCGGGGCGGCAGGCCTTCGTCATCTGCCCGCGGATAGAACGGCCGGAAGAAAACGGGCAAGAAAACTGGCGCGCGCTCGCGGCGCTTGACATGAGATCGGTGAAGGAGGAGTACGAGCGGCTGCGCGCGAAAATCTTCCCCGACCTGCGCCTCGCGATGCTCCACGGCCAGATGAAGGGAAAAGAAAAGGAGGAGGTTATGCGCAAGTTCAAAGACCGCGCGTACGACCTCCTCGTCGCCACCTCGGTCGTCGAGGTCGGCGTGGACGTGCCGAACGCGACCATCATGCTCATTGAGGGTGCCGACCGGTTCGGCCTCGCCCAGCTCTACCAGTTCCGCGGGCGCGTCGGACGCGGCGGGCACCAATCATACTGTTTCCTCATGGCGGATACCGACGCGAAAGCCGCGAACGCGCGGCTCAAGGCGATCATGGAGGCGAAGAACGGGTTTGAGCTTGCCGAAAAGGACCTCGCGCTCCGCGGCCCGGGCCAGTTCTTCGGCGACGTGCAGACCGGCCTTCCCGACGTCGCGATGGAGGCGCTCCGCGACCCGGCGCTCGTCGCGGAGAGCCGCGAAGCGGCGGCGGGCGTCATCCGGCGAGACCCGCTGCTGAAGGCCCATCCCGCGCTCAAAGCGAAACTCGCCGATTTCAGGAAACGCCTCCACGTCGAATAGCGCGGCTGTCGCATCGTCGGCGCGCCTGCGCGCCTAGCGGAACGTCACGACGGTCGCCGTGGAACTCACCGCTTGCGCATAGCTCCAATTGGCGCTCACGCCGCCCGTCACGTAAAGATCTTCGTCCTCGACGGACGTTGCGCTGTACGTAGAGGTGGTTTCCACCGTGAACCCGCTGCCCGCCGATGGCGGCGCGGGGAACGGATTGCTGTAAATGACGCCGAAGATCAATTCCGTTGAGGAGGTCGGGTAGGCCGATCCGCTCGAGGGCGAAATATTGTCCGGCTGGAGCTGGGTGGAAGAAGCGTCGAACGAAGAGGAGGTGGCGGCGCCGCGATATTCGTAGACGGAAAGCCAGCGGGTTTCATTCGAGGTCGTCGTACTGAACGAAATATCCACCGTGTCCGCCGCCGCCCGCGCGTTCGCCGCCGCAAAAATGCCGATCTGCTCGCCGTAGGCGGCATACGATGGGTTTGCCACCATCGTCCAGTTGTTCCCTGCCGTGTCCGACACCGAAATGGTGGCTGACGGGTTATTGAGGACCGATGCGACCGCGATCAGCAAGTCCCCCGCCTCGTTCGGCGCTATAAAGCTTACGGAAGCGAGCGAATGCCCGCTCGCATTCGCCTGTTGGAGAAGCGTGATTTTCCCGATCGGCGCGGCAATCGCCGCCGATGACCGGAAAAAAGCATCGTACGCTTTCGTCGTATTTGACGTGTTCTCGGTGACGGTGAACGAAAAATCCACCGAGTCGGCGCCGTATGCCGAAGAAGTCGCCAGATTATAATGACGCGTAAACGTGAGGCCGGACACCGTAACACTGTCCGTGGTGAGGGCTTGCGGCGATCCGCCGCCCTGCGTGACATATGCGGCGGTGCCGCTCGCGGTGATCGAGGTCGGGTCCAGCGCCGCGGCCGCCTCCCGCAGCTTGAGCGTCCCCGTCGGCGTATCCACCGGCATGTCGACGAGGCGGGCCGATGCCACATCATGCTGGATCTGCTGGAGGAGGAACTGGCCCTGCATCTCTACGTCCACAACCGAAACTTGGTTGCTCTGCACGCGCGTGACGACAAGAAACACCCCGATGATACCTTCCGTCACGAGGGCGAAAATAGCGATAAAAATAAGGATTTCTACCAGCGTGAACCCGCGGCGAGCCATGCCTTTATCTTATCACGCCGGCTGTTGCGTTTTCACGCGGCCGTACCGTCCTTTGGGCGTCACCCAAAAACCGAGCCGCGCGCGGCCGCCCAGCATGAGCCGCGTTTGCGCCTCAAGGCCGGGCAGCGCGCCGAAGACGATGAGCGTGAGCGGCATGAAGGCCCACTGAAGAAAATAAAGGAGATAGTGATACCAGCGAAGGCCGTTCGCGCCGTTCGGACCCCGCCTCCGCCCGCCGGCCGATCGATAGCCGGCAATCTCTCCGCGCGAACGGCGCGGAGGAAGCAAAAGAATGGCAAGGATCGCCGAGCTCGCGATGCCGACCGTGGAGAGCGTGATGATCCACCGCGTGATGCGCGGCAAGCTGTAGGACAAGAGCGTGGCGTTGAAATGCTGGCCGCCGAGGAAAACGGGCAGCCAGCCCAAGGCGAAGATCATGAGCGCGTTCGTGGCCCACGAGTGGAACCCTTCAAGCACGTTGAATGTCCAATACCATTTCTTTCGCCGCGGGATCGCAGAATCGCGGCGGAACCCGTCCAGCATGTACGGAATGTTTTCGCACCCCCATCCCCACCGGCGCTGCTGTTGGTAGAGGTTCTTCATCGTCCCCAAAAAGGTCGGCGCCGCGTTCGCGTCCATGGACACCGGATAGAGAAGCGGTTCAACGCGGAAATCGCCGTGATAGCGGAGATAGCCCTGCCAGAAGACGCGCGAGTCCTCGGAGACGATGTCCTTGTGCCAAAAGCCGATGTCAAGGAGCGCGCGGAACGGGATGGACTGCGACGAAAACGATGTCAAGCGCTCGGGACGCGACTGCTGCATCATCTGCCAGAACGTGGACGAGAACGCGACGATGCGGGCCAAGGCCGGCGCCTCGTGGATGTTGTTCGTGAAAAGCGGGATGGGCTGGTAGATGGCGCGGAGCCGCTCCGGCGCTGGGCGCGGACTGCCGTCCGGCCGCGCGAGGAAAACGTAGGTCAGGCGGCCGAAATACTCCGGCGGCACTTGCGTATCCACGTCAAAAACCGAGACGAGAATGCGGTCGTAGTCCAGTTTCAGCGGATCAATGAGCGTTTCCTTGGCGCGCAGGGCGGCCCACGCTTCGTTTGAGCCCTTGCCCGGGGCCTCGCCCGTCAGGTTCGCCGGATGCACGGTAACAAGGAATCGCCCGAAGCGGCCGCCGAATTCCTCCTCTATCCGCTCCCCCGTCGCCCGCGCCGCCGCGCCCGCGCGCTCCTCAAGCGCAAGGACGACGAACATTTTTTCTTTTGGATAGTTCGCTTCTGCGAGCCCCGCAAAGCTCTCGCGCACCACCTCGTGCGGCTCGTCGTACATCGGAAGGATCACCAAGTGATAGATGTCCGCAGACGACAAAACGCAACCCTCCGCCGAAAGGGCTTTTGCTTGAGGCGGAGGGTTGCGTTTTGTCGTCTGCGATCCATCCAGCTCCTTGAGCGCTGCGAGCCAATGCACGCGGAGGTTCGCGCGCATCGCAATGAACGAGGCGCGGAGATGCAGCGAGAGATAAACGGTCTTCAGCAGCCAATAAATGTCAAAGAGGATGATGAAAATGGAGACCCACGCGGGGAGGTATCGCGAGAGCGCAAACATAAGCACGATGGTCGCCCAGGCGAGGGCGCCCGGCAGGACCTCAAAGAGCCGTTTTACCATCCAAAGAAGAACGTCCGGTCGAGCGAATACGCGCCCGCGCCGTTCAGGAGGAGAACGAGTACCGCGCCGAGGATGAGGAGGTCAAATTCCCATCCGCCGGCGCCCGTGAATGGCCCGCGCCGCGCGAGCTTCCAAAGGACGATGACGACGAACTCCAGGGCGAAGAGCGCCGCCGCATACTGCGTGAGAAATCCGACGGCGAGCGCGATGCCGCCGAAGAACTCCAAAAGCCCCGCGAGCATGCCCCAGAACGCGCCCGGCCGGAATCCCATGCCATTGAACGCCTCCGCCGTCGCGCGCGGGCCTCTAAGCTTCGGGAACCCATGCGCGATGAAAACGGCCGCGAGCGCAAGCCGCAGGGCGAGCGCCCCGATGCCGCCATAGAAGAAAAAAAGGGAAAGCATGAAGTGTTATGCTGTGCTGTTGCCGTGTTTTGCAAGCGCCGACCTTTCACTTCCGAAAACCGCCATTCTATTATAATATAACCAACGTCGCCCTGCGAAGCCGCCGCTTCGCAGGATGCGCGACGGCCTCATCGTCTAATGGCCAGGACGGCGCCCTTTCACGGCGCAAATCCGGGTTCGATTCCCGGTGGGGCTACCGAAAACGAGAAGGTGAGGGAGAACGAAACCGCGCTGCCGTTCGTCTGCATCCCTTGGAGCGGCAGATTCACATTGCTCACGCCGGCAATGCCGGCGAGCGCCGCCTTGAACGCAGTAACGTCGTTTTGGGAAAGCCCCCTGCCCGAGAGCGTGACGGGCGAGCCGAACGATTGGAACGCGATGTTATCCACCGTAATGTGGTTTGACGCCGCTGCGGCGGCGACGGCTTCCAGAAGAAAGCTTTTCGGCTGGATGGCACCCTCGGCGGCGGCGGTGAGCGCGACGAGCTTGTTGAATGACTGTGCCGCCGACTCGAGCGCGGCGCTTTGCGCCTCCGTGGTAGCGCCGACGTTGAAATCCGACCGGGCCTCAACGCCGCTCTTCGTGCTGTGGAGGAAGAAATCCGCCGCGCCGAATGTGAGGAGAAGAATGCCGAGCGCGGCGGGTACGGCAGCCCGCCAGAAGCGCAGAAAAACGAGGAGCTGCTCTTCGCGGAAACGATCCACCGACGAAACGCCCAACAGGCTGATTTCGTGCTCATGCGCCGCGCCGCGCCCGCTCCGCAAGCTGCATCCAAGCGCGGCAAGCCACTCTGACGATATCGGCTGTTCCATAACGAGGGTGAGGCGAACAACGGGGGTCGCGGGCGCCGTTTCGCGAGCTGCTTTTTCCACCTCCTCTGCGAACGCGGGCGAGGAGAGGATGATCGACGCGATGGGGCTGGGCCAATGTTGGTCGTAAAAATTCAGGACCTGGCGGATGCCCGCGGCGATCGTTTCCGTGAAACGCGCCATGGCGATCTCTCCTTTCTCGTCGGCGATGCCGCGCCACGGTTCCGCATATTCGAACGAAAGGGCGCCGTTCCGGACAATGAGGAAATCAATCCCCGCATTATCCACGTTCACGAAAAGGTATGCCTTCGCCACATCGATGCCTGCTCCCTTCGCGCGAAGCATGCGGGCAAGCGCAAGCGCTCTCGATTCCACCGCCATCGGGAGAAAGCCAGCGGCAAAGAGCGCGTCTGCGATCCCGTCGACGGTCGTGCGATCGACGAACGCGGCGAAGATCTTTGTCTGCGCGGTCGCTTCGTCGCGCCCGATCGCCTGCCAATCGTCGTACGAAGCGTCCCCTCCCGCAGGCGATGCCATCTTGAGGTTCAGGGAAACCGCTTCGGCAAGGTCCTTGCCGCTCACGGCGGGCAGCGAGAACGTCTGCGTATAGATCCCCGCTGAACTCAGGCAGGCAACGACGTTCATTGTTTTCCCCTTCCGCCGCCCTTGCACTTTTTCCTTGAGCGCGGCGAGTGCGGCAGCGAACGCGGCGCGATCCTTCACATTGTCGCTCTCCAAAACTCCGGGCGCGAGCCGGACTGCATGAAGCTGCCAGTTTCTCCCGTCGAAATAAACGAGCCGCATGACCTGGTCGCTCACCTCCAAGCCCGCCGCAACGGCGCGGACGCGCAAGAATGCCAGCAATTTTACTATCAGTTCCCTCATGGTGCGGTTGCTTGCCACGAAACGATGGCCACCCGGCCGGTCGCGGCATCCACGGAAACAACCACGGTGATGTTGCTCGTGCTCCCGTAGACCGTTGCGGCGGAGACGATCGTGTCCTCGCCTGACGACGGCGAATGTTGGGTAATGGTCACCGATGCGGTTTGGGATCCCACAGTCAGATTATACTGCGTATTCCCCATCCCCGGATTGCGGTCCAGCTGGATGAGCGCGTCTTCAGCGCCGGACGTCGCGACGGCCTGCGCGTTTACGGCCGCCCGGTAGCCGTAGCCGGCGCCGAGAAAAGCATTCGCGAGGAAGAGGAGCGTCACGCCGATGGCGGCGATGATGACCCCGATCACGAGGACCGTCGCGAGAAAACCCTGTCCGTGAGAATGGCGGCGGCGCATTGGTTCAGAAAGAGCTCGTGAGCTGGTAGATCGGCACGATGATGGAAAGCGCGATCACGACAACGATGATGCCCATGGTAAGGAGGAGGAGCGGTTCAAGGAGCGAGACGAGCGATTTGATGCTCGCATCGATGTTTGTCTCGTAAAAATCCGCGAGGGTGGCGAGCACCTCGTCAATGTGGCCCGCCCGTTCGGAAATGGCAATGAGGCTCACGACCGATTTCGGGAAGACCGGCTCGCGCCTGAAGGATTCGCCGATCGTGAGCCCTTTCGCGAGGCCTTCCTGCGCGACCCGATGGAGGGCGGCGCCGAACTCGCGGTGTCCCACGGTATCCGCCGCGACGTTGATCGCGTCGACGATCGGGAGGCCGGCCTTGAGGAGCGGGCTGATGGTGGACGCCATCCGTTGGACGGCGAGATCGGTGTATATTTTCTTCACAACGGGGAGGTTCGTGACGATCCCGCTCCAGACGCGCTTCCCCGTCTCCGTCTTGTAGACGGCAAAGAGGAACCCCGCGACGAGCACAAAGAGAAGCGCGTAGAGAAGCACGATGTTGTTTCCTACAAAGAGCCCGACGTTGAACACGACCTCTGAGAAGAGCGGCGGGTGGGCGCCGCTGTTCTCAAAGACGTTCGCGAGCTTCGGGAGGGCGAAGGTCACGAGGAAGGTAAGCACGGCGAGCGCCAAGCTCATGACGACGATCGGATAAATGAGCGCCGAGCGGACCTTTGATCTGAGCTCCGCCTCGCGCTCGAGCGACTCCGAAAGGTCTTCGAACGTCTTTTGGAGGTTGCCGGAGGCCTCGGCGGCGCGGACAAGATTTACGAAGATCGGCGAGAAGGTCTCCGGGTGCTTCGCGAACGCCGCGTAGAACGGCTGGCCGCGGCCGAGATTGTCGCGCACCTCGAGGAGGAAGTCGTGCATTGCGGGCTTCTCGAAGTCGGCAATGAGGATGTTGATCGCGGAGAGAAGGTCGGTGCCCACCCGGAGCATGAGCGCGAGGTATTTCGCGAGGAATACCTTGTCGGTCATCGTGATGCCGCCCCAGAATTTCGCCGTCGCCGCGAGTCCCCGCGCCTTCACCTGCTTCACGGAAAGCGGCTGGAGCTCCTTGCCGGAGAGATAATGCAGAACCTCGGCGAGCGTCCCCGCTTCGAAATCTTCTTCAACCGTCCTCCCCGTCCGGTCTACCGCAAGGTAGTGGAAGAGCATTTCTCCCCATTATACCCTATTCGCGGATGACGCGAAGCACTTCTTCCAGGGTCGTCTGGGCGAGCTCCACCTTCAGGAGGCCGTCCTCGAACATCGTCTTCATTCCCTCCTTCCGCGCCTCCGCCTGGAGCGCTTCCAAGCTGAAACGTTCCGCCGTGATAGTTTCCTTCACGGCATCCGTGACGCGCAGGAGCTCGAAGATGCCGAGTCGGCCGAGGTACCCCGTCCCGCCGCAGGTCGAACATCCCCTCCCGCGATAGAGCGTCTGGGGCACCTCCGCGGCTTCACCGGGAACGCCGAGCGCCGCCAGCTGGTCCCGCACCATCTTCACGGCGGCGGGATCCGCTTCGTAGGAATAAACGCAGGTCTGGCAGATCCTCCGCACGAGGCGCTGGGCGATCACTAAATTCAGCACCGACGCGACGAGAAACGGCGGGATTTTAAGATCGAGGAGGCGCGGCACGGCGGTCAGTGCGTCGTTCGTGTGGAGCGAAGAGAGGAGGAGATGGCCCGTGAGCGCCGCCTGCACGGAGATCTCGGCGGTCTCCGCGTCGCGGATCTCGCCGACCATGATGATGTTCGGGTCCTGCCGCAGGAGCGCGCGGAGGCCCGCGGCGAACGTGATCCCCGCCTGAGTATTGATCTGCGTCTGGTTCACGTAGCGCATGTTGTACTCGATCGGGTCTTCGATGGTCGTCACGTTCACCTGCGGCCGGTTCAAAATGTTCACAAGCGCGTAGAGCGTCGTCGTTTTGCCCGATCCGGTCGGCCCGCAGGAAAGAACCATGCCGTACGCTTTCTTGAGCTCCGCGGCGACGGCTTTCGCGTCCTCCGGGCGCAAGCCGAGCTCCTCGAGCGAGAGCGGCTTCTGCGCCGACTCGAGCAAGCGCATTTCCACCTTCTCGCCGTAGAAGGTCGGGATCACGGACACGCGAACGTCGATGGTCTGGCTGCCGACCTGGTAGCGGAACCGCCCGTCCTGCGGGAGGTAGTGCTCGTCGATCTTGAGGCCGGCGAGGAGCTTCAACCGCGCAACGATCGCGGGATGCACCTCCTTCGAAACGCTCATGATCTCGTAGAGGATGCCGTCGATACGGTAGCGGATGAAGAGCGCGTCCTCCAAGATCTCAATATGGATGTCCGACGCGCGCGAGGCCATCGCGTACGAGAGGATGTTGTCCACGATGCCAACGATGGGGAGCTCGCTCGCCGCCTCCTCCACGCTCTTCGCCTGCGTCGCGAGCGAGGCGCGGATGTTGTCTTCGATCAGCTTTTTGAAATCCTGTCCGAGCTCGTAGCCGTAGACCGAGAATCCGCGGTTCAGGTCCTCCGCCGTCGCGAGCATCGGCCGGATCTTCGCCTTCAGGCGCTGGCTGAGGAATGAGATCGTCTCCAGGTCCGAAGGGTCCGTCATCGCCGCGTCGAAGGAGCCGTCCGGCTCCTTCGCGAAGACGATGACCTGCCGCTGGCGCGCGGCGTCCTCCGGAAGGAGCTTTATGATAGCGGCGTCCATCTTCTCCCGCGCGAAGTCCACGCGCGGGACGCCGAGCGCGCCCGCGATGAGGTTGTTCAGGTAGTCGCCCGCCGCAAAGCCGCCGGAAACAAGGACATCAAGGATGCTTTGGTTCTTCCGTTCCGCGTCGGCCAGCAGTTCGTCGAATTTTTCCGCCGGAAGGAGCCCTTCGCCCACGACGAGCTTCTTGATCTCCGGCACGGGCAGCGGGAGTCGCATATACTTCATGATAGCAAAATCCCCGGCATGCCGGGAAGCTCGCGGTACCACCTATCAGCTGACGCGTTACAAACCGGTCAAGTTCGTCCCCACCTCGTAAACGTAATTGTTGTAGCCACCGTCGTACGTATCCGTTTCCACATTTCCGCTGCCCGACGTGTACTTCAAGCTCTCCATGAACATGCCAAGCTTGTAGGTATTCGCCGAGCTGCTCGTGATGTAGCTGTAGAAAAGGCCGCAGGTTGAGAGAGAGGGGGAAGACCCCGTACACGTGCCAACCTGGTTCGTCGGATCAATGGGCTCACTGCCGATCGGCGAACCGGCGCTGATGTTGCTAAAAGGGATGGGGAGCCAGCCGGAACCGCTTCCCGTGATGCCCCTTGTCGTTGAGGCGTTCATGCTGGTTGCGCTAACGAACCAGTTGATACAGGGGTTCGTCGACGTATTGACCCATGCGCCGCTTGTCTGAGGAACGGAGACCGTCGTGCCGGGCGCACTGGTATAGCATGTGCCGCTCGTTCCCATGCTCGGGCTTGCTTGGTCCGCGAGGTAGAGAGCGATGGCGCTCTTCAGGGTCGCGGCATCGGAAACGCGGTTGCTGTCGCGCGCCTGCCGGAGCAATTCCGCGGGGTTCAAGCTCAAGATGACGACCGTCGCCAAGACCGCGATGATCGCGATAACGATCAGAAGCTCGATGAGGGTGAATGCTTTTTGATGCCTTCTGTTTTTCATGTGTCCGTCAGAAAAACCGACCTTTCTTCTATAGTAAATATTCTACCATACCGCCGGCGCCGGCGGGAAAATCAGGTGTGGATAACCTTGCGGAGATCAGGTGGCGGTTCCGCCTCAAACTTCATCCGTTTGCCGTCCGGCGCGGTGAATTCAAGGGAAAGGGCGTGAAGCATGAGGCGCGCCGCGTGCGGCGGCGCACTCCCGGCGCGCGCGGCGGCCGAGCCGCCATTTTTCAGGCGGCCGCCTGCCCTCTCTCGGCGGCCGCCGTACAGAAGGTCGCCTACGACCGGATGCCCGATGCTCGCGAGGTGCACGCGGATCTGGTGGGTGCGGCCGGTTTGAGGGACCACCTCCAGGAGCGAAAAGGGTCGGCCGCTATCGCCGCTGCTATCGCCGCCGCCGCGCGCGGCGGCGGCGCGCCCTCCCGACGCAAACGCCCGCACGACGCGATACTCCGTGAGCGCCGGCTTCGCCATCTTCCCCGACCGGATGCTCCGCTTGAGCGTCCCGCTCCGGATGCCGATCGGCGCATCGATCGCCCCCCGCCGCTCCTTCGGCACGCCCGCGACGAGCGCAAGGTATATTTTTTTGACCTCGCGCTTTTGGAACAGCGCCTTCAGGTAATCGAATGCGCTCTGCGTTTTTGCAACCACCATCACCCCCGATGTGTCCTTGTCCAACCGATGCACGATCCCCGGCCGCAGCGCCGGATCGTCGCCCACGGTTTTTATCTCCGGATGGCGCGCGATGAGCCGATCAACGAGCGTCGCCTGCGGCGCTCCGCCAGATTTCCCGCGGCCGCTTTCGTCGCCGCCGCTCCGCGCCGTTTTTCCCGCGACGCGCGCCGCGTGCACTTGGAGCCCCGCGGGTTTGTTCACGACAAGCAGGTTATTGTCCTCATAAATAATTTCCGGTGCGGCGGCCGCGGCGCGGCGGCTGCCGCCTATAAGGCGAGGGTCCATTGCGTGACGGAGAACGCCGCGGCGAGGAGGACCGCTCCATAGCCCGCGAGCGCGCCAGCGACGAACGCGGCAAGCGCGGCGGAGAACGGCTTCGCCCCCGCCGCATGGCGGCGCCGGTAGAACGACGTCCGGCTGTAGAGGAAAAAAAGGGAAACGGCGAGGAGGAGGTATGGGAAAGCGCCTCCCGCCGGCGCCCCCCAATTCCCGCCGGAGAAGAGAAGCGGCGCAAGGAAAAAGAGCATCGCGGCGAGGGGGAGGCCGGCCGCCCCGTCGGCGAGATAGATTTTCATTGGCTTACCGTATATGTTACCACAAGCTGCGGCGCGTCGGACGGCGCTTCGCGCGAAGCGAACGCCGCGAGCGGCAGCGGCCGCTTTCCGTCCGCCATGACCATCCACCCATAGTCCGGAAGAGCGCCCGCATAGAGCTTCCGGAGGTCATCCGTAACGTCAAACAAGATGCCGCCGTCCGCCGTCGCCGCGCCGCGGGTTTTCGCCTGCGCGGGCGGCGCCTCCGGCCACACCGGCTGCTTTCCACAATCGGCCTTGTTATTGTTCATGTTCGCGCCCTCCGGACCATTCCATGTCGCACCGCGCTCCGACCACGGGATGTACACTGGAGAAAGCGAGAGTGCGGCTGCAGCCACCGCGCGGGCGGCGGCGGCAGCCGTTGAACCAGCTCTTCCGCCGTTTTTGGCCGTTCCCGTTGCAACGACCGGCGCAAACATGAGCTTTGCCGAAACGATCTTTGCGACATCAATGGTGTTTCTCAGCCCGGCTAAACCGAAATGCACGAGCGTCCGCGCATCATCGTTGCCGCCGACGCGAAGGGCGGCTGCCGCGCCGTAGTTCTCGTTTTTATGGCGGTGGGAGAGATAGGTGTCCGCATCTGCGGCAAGCATCGCGGTCGCGGTCGCGGGAGCGGGAGCGGGCGGCGGCTCTGGCGGCGGCGCGGGCGCGGGCACAACGACCGTGAAATCCACCTTGGCCGTCCGCGGATTGCCCGCGCGGTCTACCGCTGCGAGCGTAAAAACGTTCGGGCCGGGCACGGTGAACGCGACCGTTTCGCCGCTTACGGTCGGAATGCCGTTCAGGGCGGCGCTCGTCGTCGCGACGCCGGATTCGGCGTCGGTTGCGCCGAAAACAAGGGTTGCCGTGCCGTTCAGTGGCGCTTCGGCAGGGATCGTCGGCAGGACCATTTCCGGCGGCGTGATGTCGGCCGTTGACGACGGCGATGCGAGGATCGCAGTTGGTTCCATGGTCGTTTCCGCCACGCCGTTGCCGTCCTCGTCCATCTTTAATCCCATGTCGCCGCCGAAGCCGCCGAAATCAAGCTCCGCCGTCGTACTCGCGCTCGCGAGCGGCACGGCAATGTACGCCGCGAGCTCATCCGCCGTACCGCCGCCGTACTCCTTCACCTTCATTTCAAACGTGCCGGTCGCGATTGCGGCGATCGCGATGCGGTAGGTTTCGCCCGGCGCGGGCGGCGGGAGCGTCGCAAAGCTGTTCTCGCCGATCGTCTCGTACGCGCTGCCCGGAATGTCGGCCACGACCGTGCCCGCCGCCGTGAGGCCCGTATGCCTGCCCGCGCTGTCGTATACATCAAGCGTGACGGGGCTGTGCGTGCTGAACTCTATCGTCGTCACGTTCGCGAATCCGCCGCCGCTCCCGCCGCCCGCGGCGCCCGCGCCGTCGGCAAAGCACGACGAGAGCAGCGTTGAGATGCCCTGCGGGAGCGTGGAG
>CAZDJP010000010.1:0-1433 GCA_964505865.1 uncultured Candidatus Saccharibacteria bacterium | reverse complement strand
AGCCCGCCCATGCTGTGCGCGACGATGTCCGCTTTCCCGGTGGGCGACGATGACGCCGCCCGCGCGACCGTAGCCGCAAGCGCGGCCGAAGAGCTCTCCGCGCCAAGCCGCCAATCGTACGGGACGACGAAAAGGTCTTTCCCCTCTTCGTAGCCGTCCGCGAGGAACGTGTCCAGAAGGTTTTTATAGAACACGCCGCCGAACGTGACGCCGAGGAAGGTCGCGGTCGCTTCGCGGAGGATGTCGGGCGCGGCGACCGGCCGCGAAGGCGAGGGCGTTCCGCTCGCGGACATCGCGAGATAGTCCAAATAGCGGTCGCTTGACGAGCGTATCATCTCCCCCGCATCCGGCCACACTTCGCTCCCGTCAGCCGCGCGCGTGAGGCGCGATCCGAGAATTCCCGGCACGAGAACGAGCGCGTCGCGCGCCGAGGAAGTTGGAATGTTGAAATCAACGTTCCCCGCGACGCGGTACTCCGTCCATGCCGACTGATAGCCCCGCGTCACGTCCACCGCCCGCGCCGCCCAATGGTACGCGCCGGGCGCGAGGCCGCTCACCGCGACTGTCGTCGTTGTCGAACCCGACGGCGCTCCGCCGCTCGCGGCGGTCGGCACGCCCGTGAACGGCACGCCGAACGGCTCCACCTCGGCCTCGAGCGCCACCGTGTCGCTCGCGAAGAACGACCGCGGCGTACCCACGAGCGTCACCGCGTTCCCCTCCGCAATGCCGTCCTCGGGCAACGTCGTCGTTGCGCCCGCCGCGTACGCGGCCGCCGAATACTGCGCGAGCGAACCTACGGTCGCGGGCGAACCGGGGCCGCCGTCGTCCGCGAGAACAAGGTACGGCGAAAAGCCGCCGTCCGCGCCGGCGGCGTCCTCTGCGCCGTACACCGCGGCGTTGAAAGCGCCTTGCGAAACGAACCGCACCCACCAGCCAGCGCCGCCGCCATAGCCGAAGTGCGCGTCGTCAAAGGTATAGACCGCCTTGCGGCCGAGCTTCCCCGCCGCCTCCGCCGACGTTATGCAGTGCGAATAAACGTAACCTTGTCCCTGATAAATAAAAACGAGCGCGCCCGTGTTCGGCGCGACCGGGCAGTAATAGCTCGTCCCGCGCTGCTCGTCGTCCGTAATGTTGAGTTCCGCTTGGACATATTTCACCTCGCCCGCGCCCGCCGCGTACGCGCCGTCCATCGTCCCAGCCCCGCCGCCCGCAAGCACGGCGCTATCGCCGTACTGCGCGTACAGGTTCGCCGCCCGCGCGACCGGTACGAGAAACCCCAGCCCCGCGAGGAAAACGCCGAACGCCGCCGCTCCGGCCATGGCCGCGAACGGCGCCGCAGATGCCCGAAATCCCATCGCTTGCGCCGCGTCCTGCCACAAAAAATTTAGCATCATGGCCGGATGCTACCATATCGAGCATTAAACGGCCGTTAA
>CAZDJP010000009.1:0-14783 GCA_964505865.1 uncultured Candidatus Saccharibacteria bacterium | reverse complement strand
CCCCGCTTGGCGGATAAGCGAAGGATGAGCAAATGACGGAGATCAGTACGTGATAAGCCCCGCACTGCTCACGCTGATGGTGGAGGAGGATGAATTGTTTGGCGCAAGATCGAGCGTGATGGCCGTGGAGGTGGAGGGCAGTCCGGTGATCTGCGCAAAAGAGATGTTGAGCGACGTCCCGCTTGCGAGCGTCGTGGTATTGAAGATGATGTTCGTGGGGAGCGGGGAGAAGTCAACGCGCGTGCTGGTGGAGTACGTTCCGGAGAAGAGGGCGTAAAAGGGCGCGCTTGGGTTGGTATTGTCGAAGTGCACGCCCCACGCGGCTCCCTGTATTTGGTTTGCCGAGCGGCTCTGCGCTTCCCGGAGCAGCGCGCCGATCTCATTCGCCGCGTTCGTGAGATTGTTCGTATTGCGCGCGGAAAAGAGCGAAACCGCCGTAACGATAGAGATGATTGCGATAATGGCCAAAACCACCATGAGCTCGATGAGCGTGAAACCGTTGCGCCACTGCATCCTTTTATTATAACAGTTATCCTCCTTGCCGCCCTGCCACAACTCTCGTAAAATAAGAGTTATATGAAGCTCAAGGGCCTCGCGGGCGGGAGCGATTTTGCAACCGGATTGGACATCGGAACATCCTCTATCAAAGTAGCGGTCGCCGAACGCCGCGGCGCGAAGCCGGCGCTCGTGCACGTGGAGAAGATACCGTGCTCGGGCATGCGGAAAGGGGCGATCGCGGAGATGAGCGAGGCATCGCAGGCGCTCTCCCGCGCCATCGCGCGCGTGAAAAAGATAGCGAAATCCGCGGCGAGGAACCTTTATGTGAGCATCGGCACGCCGCAGGCGAAAATGCAGGTGGGGCACGGGATCGTGGCGGTTTCGCGCGCCGACGCGGAGATCTATCAGGACGACGTCGACCGCGCGGTGCGCGCGTCGCAGGCGGTGAACCTGCCGGCGAACCGCGCGATCATCCACACGCTCGTCCGCGAGTTCGTCGTGGACGGGGTGGGGGACATCGCGGATCCGTTGGGCCTTTCGGGCAGCCGGCTCGAGGTCCGCAGCTTGATCATCGATGTCTTCGCGCCGCACGTGAAAAATTTGATCCGCGCGGTGGAGCTCGCCGGCGGCGAAGTGGGCGGACTCGTGTTCGGCCCCTTGGTCGCCGCGCGGGCGGCGCTCTCCAAGCGCCAGCGCGACCTCGGCACCGCGCTTGTGGACATCGGCTTCGGCACGACGGGGCTCTCCGTCTATGAAGAGAACCGGCTTGTCGGCGTCGCGAAATTTCCCGTGGGGGCCGGGAATATCACGAACGATCTCGCAGTGGGCCTCAAGATCCCTGTGGATGCGGCGGAGGAGGTGAAGCTCCGTTACGGCTACGCCGTTCCGAAAGAGGTGGGCGCGAAAGACATTGTGGAATTGAAAAAATTCGTGCCGGATGCAAAAGGACCCGTCTCGCGGCGGTTTGCGGCGGAGATCATCGAATCGCGCCTCGCGGAGATATTCGACCTTGTGAACAGCGAGTTGAAGTCCATGCAGAAGTTCGGCGAGCTGCCGGGCGGCGTCGTCCTCGCGGGCGGCGGCGCGAAGCTCCCGGGCGTCACGGACCTCGCGAAGCAGGAAATGCGGCTCTCCGCGCAGATCGGCTCCACGCTTTGCGAAGAGTGGGACGCCGAGGGCGGCGCGTTCAAGGAATTCCTGGAAGACCCGGAATACGTGAGCGCGTTCGGCCTCGTACTATGGGCCATGGAGGGCGAGGGATGGGGCAGGAAAGGCGCCGCTGCCGCCTTCGGCCTGCGGAAGCTTTTCCGCTATTTTTCGCCGTAACGGGCGGCATGGACGGCGGTGCGGACATCCTGCTACAATCAACTGATACAACCTTCACCTAACTAACCTCGGCCATGGCATCATCCAAGAAAGAGAAGTTCCAGCCGCTCGCCACGAACGTGAAGGTCGTGGGCGTCGGCGGCGGCGGCGGGAACGCGGTCGCGCGGATGGCGCGCGATTTTTTCCGCGGCGTTGACTTCATCGCCATCAACACCGACCACCAAGACCTTGACCATTGCGCGGTGAAGCACAAGCTCTATATCGGCAAAGGCCTCACGAAGGGCTTGGGCACCGGCATGAACCCCGACCTCGGGCGGCAGGCAGCCGAGGAGAACCGCTCGGAGATCAGCGAGCTCGTGAAGGGCGCCGACCTCGTCTTCCTTGCCGCGGGGTTCGGCGGCGGGACGGGCACGGGCGCAACCCCTGTCGTCGCGGAAGCGGCGAAGCAGGCGGGGGCGCTTACGATCGCGGTCGTCACGAAACCGTTCGCGTTTGAAGGCAGCCAGCGCGAGCGCATTGCCGCGGAAGGGCTCATGAAACTGAAGGACAAAGTGGATGCGCTTATCGTCGTGCCGAACGACCGCATTTTCACCGTGATCAGCAAGGACACGCCGATCGTGAAAGCGTTCGAGGCGATCGACGATATTCTGCGGAACGCCTTGAAAGGGCTCGTCGAGATCATCGCGACGCCGGGCATCATCAATGTGGATTTCGCCGACGTGAAAAACATCGTGCAGGACGCGGGCGTCACGATTGTGGGCGTCGCGACGTCGAGCGGGCCGGAGCGCGCGGTGAACGCGGTGACGGCCGCCTTACGCTCGCCGCTTTTGGAAACAAGTCCCGAAGGCGCGAAGGCGGTGCTTCTCGGCATCTCCGGCAGCCGCGACATGCGGATGACAGAGATCAACGACGCGGCGAAGGTCGTCGCGCAGACGGCTGACCCCGGGGCCCGCATCATCTTCGGCGCCTACCATGACCGCAACCTGAAGCCCGGCCAGATAAAGGTGACGGTCATCGCGGCCGGTTTCAACGGAGGCCAGGCGACCGCCTTGTTCGGCGGGCATTATGAGCGGCAGGGAGGCATGTTCGGCGGCGCTGCGGTCACGAGGCCGAGCGCCGGCGCGGGATCCGCAAGCGATTCGTTCGGAGGCGGCGTGGCGCCGGAGCCGGCCATAAAGAAGACGCAGGCTGTTCGCGAGAGCCAGATCTTCGCTGCCGGAGCTAAGAAAGACGCAATGAAGGACGCGATAGCGAGCCGCGTAAAACCTGCCCTCCGCGGGGAAGAAGGAGACGCTGAAGATGACTTGGCGCGCGACGGGAAAGACGCCGGCAAGGGGCCGGTAAAAGAACGCAAAGAAAGCGACGCGTGGGACATCCCCGCATTCTTGCGCCGCCGGAAGCGGTAAAGCCGCGTCAGAGCAGTTTTTTTTGTTCCTCGTCCAGCTCGGCTGTCGCGCCGATCTTTAATATGTCCTTGTCTATTTTCCCGAATTCCTTATAGGCAGTATTGTAAGCATTCGTCGTCGTCGTAAGGTGCGTGCCGATCTTTTCCAGATACTCTTCATAGCGCGCGAGATGTTTTTGGAGCTCGCCGACGCTTTTCCCTATCTGCTCGGCGGACTTGTTGATCTCCATCTGCCGCATTCCCTGGAGCGCCATTTGAAGGTAGGCGTAGAACGTGGTGGGGGACACCGGATACACGCGCTTCTCTGCGGCATACTGCACCATGTCGCGCTCGGCGGCGACTCCGATCTTATTTATCAAAAGGTCGTAATAGAGCGCTTCCGACGGGATGAACATGAACGCGAAGTCCACCGTGTCCTCCGCCGGCTTGATGTATTTTGACGTTTCATCAATACGGACCTTGAGATCGTTCTTCAGCGCATCTTGGTAGCGTTTGCGCTCATCATCGGTCGTTGCTGTCGCGAAGCGGTTGTAATTTTCCAAACTGAATTTGGAGTCGATTGGGATCACCTTGTTCTGGTAGAGGATCACGGCGTCAACCTTCGTCCCGTCGGCGAATGGATATTGTAGTTGATATGTGCCGGGCGGCAGGACGTTTTTGAGAACCGCCTCAAGGAAATATTCGCCGAGCACGCCGCGCTGCTTCGGATTTTTGAGCACATCCTGAAGGCTCTTCAATTGGTCGGCGAGCGAGACGATCTGTTTCTGGCCCTCGGTCACTTTTGTGATCTCGCCGGTGATCTCCTTCACGATCTGCACGCTCTTGTCCGATTGCGCGAGCATCGTCTTCGTGGAATCGCCAAGCCGCGCATCGAGCGTTTTTGCGAGCGCCGCCATTTCCTCGCGGATTTGCTTTTGTTGGTCGTGGATCTGGTTCTGGATGAGGAGAAGCGCCTGGTCGTCCTTCTTTTCCGGTCCTGCGGGCCGCCTCCAAAGCCGCCAGGCAATGAGGGTGAAGAGGACGATGACGACCGCGAAGAGGGCGAGTTCCATGGGTTTATTCTATCACGCAGTTTTTGTCGAACCAAAACCCCGCATTGCTGCGGGGTTTTGGTTGCCGCGAACCGGCGCAGGCGGTAGGAAACTACCAGCTCTGCCGTCCGCCGCCGAATCCGCCGCCGTTCCCACGGGGAGCGCGCGGCTCGAGAGGTTTGGCTTCGTTCACGGTCAGCTTGCGGCCGCCGAAGTCCTTGCCGTTCCACATTTCGATCGCTTTTTGAGCGTCTTCGTCGGATGTCATCTCGACAAAACCGAAGCCGCGCGAGCGGCCCGTCATTTTGTCCGTGATGATCGTCGCGGACGAAACGGCGCCAGCCTGCGCGAACGCATTCTGGAGCTCGTCCTGCGTCGTGGTATAGGGCAAACCTCCTACGTACAATTTTGTAGCCATCTGATAAAGGACGAGCGAGCGGATGAACGCGCGAACGGCCCGTTGCCGGGCTGCCTGCGCTGTGTCTTTTGCTCGCTGATCCCGATTTGCTAAATTTATGTAAGTCGACCTGCTTTCTCTTTGCTTCCCGTCCTGCCGTTGGGCCGACTGGCGAAACCTATGAAGAACACTTACACGCTCGTATTATACCCTATGCCATAAAAATATGCAAGCGACCGCGCAAAGGGGCAGTCGGGACGAGGTTCTGCGGGCCATCCGGCGTTTTAGGGCGGCGATCCGGCGGCATTATCGCCGCCACGGGCGGCACGGGCTCGCCTGGCGCCGGACGCGCGACCCGTATCGCATCCTCGTTTCGGAGATCATGCTGCAGCAGACGCAGGTCGCGCGCGTCTCGCGGTTCTATCCGCGGTTCATTGCGCGGTTTCCGGATCTCCGCGCGCTCGCGCGGGCGCGGACCGCGGATGTCCTCCGCGCGTGGCAGGGGATGGGGTACAACCGCCGCGCGCTCGCGCTCCGGAAGCTTGCAAAGGCCGTTTCGGAGCAGTTTCGCCGCCGGCTGCCGCGCGAGCGCGCGGCGCTCGAGGCGCTGCCCGGCGTTGGCCCCGCGACCGCGGGGGCCGTCCGCGCTTTCGCATGGAACGAACCGGAAGTTTTCGTTGAGACGAACATCCGACGCGTATTCATCCATTCCTTTTTCCGCGGTCGGCATCGGGTAACCGACCGCGCAATCGAGCGTTATATCAAACGCACGCTTGATCGAAAAAATCCGCGCGAGTGGTACTGGGCGCTCATGGATTACGGCGCGTGGCTCGGCGCGAGCGGTAGCGCACGCGGCCCGAAGAGCCGACCGCGCCGGGGAACATGTGCGAACCCGAACCGGCAGAGCGCCCATTATAAGCGGCAGGCGCCGTTCAAGGGCTCCGGCCGCGAATTGCGCGGGAATATTCTAAAAGCGCTCCTCGCGGCGAAGGAAATATCGCTCGCGGCGCTCGCGCGAAGAACGAAAAAGCCGTATAACAAAGTAAAGCGCGCCGCCGAAGCCCTCGCGAGAGAGGGTTTCGCAAAGCGGAGGGGAAATCGTATCGCGCTATCTTCATGAAGAATGCAGCAAGAATAAAATCGATGGCGAGGAAAGCGGGAAAAGCCGCCGCCGCCCTCGCGCTCACAGCGCTTGCGCCTTTCGCGTGGGCGGTGGCGGCCGCGCCCGCTCCCGCCCCCGCCGCGCAGGCGGCCGCGCGGCCGTTCTATTACGGCGTTTGGCTGCCCTTCTGGCGGAGCCAGGACGGCGCGATGGACGTGTCGCTCAACCTCAACGTCCTTCATGAAGTGAGTCCGTTTTCGTACGCAGTGCGGCCCGACGGCACCCTGCGCGATGACCTGAACATCGGGAACGGCTCTTGGGACCCATGGTTCGCCGCCGTGCGCGACGCGGGCGTGAAGATCATCCCGACGGTCGCGCTCCTTGACGGCGGCACGATCAATGCGCTCCTCTCGAACGGCCCGCGGCGCCGCGCGCTGGAGGACCGGATCGCCGCGCTTGCCGTAGAGGAGCATTTCGACGGCATTGACATTGATTTCGAAGGGATGCCGTCCGCCACGCGCCCCTATTACTCGCTCTTCATTTACGGGATGGCGCTGCGCCTTCATCCGCGCGGGAAATCGCTCGCGTGCACCGTGACGCCGCGCACGCCGATAAGCTCGCTTTACGATTCCAACCCGCTGCCGACGGTCGTGTACGCGGAAAATTATACGGTGCTCAATCGGTACTGCGACGAGGTGCGCGTGATGGCGTACGACCAGGGGCCGATCGACATAAAACTCGATGCGGCGAAGGGCAACGGCACGCTTTATGCGCCCGTCGCGGATCCTGCATGGGTGCGGAAAGTGATCCTCCAGACGATCGCCTACGTGAACCCGCGCAAGGTGATGCTCGGCATCCCGACCTACGGCTACGAGTATCAGATGTCGTGGCAGATGGGCGCCCTCACCTACGAGCGCGTCCGCAGCTTCACCTTTTTCCAGGCGATGGACCGCGCCGATAGCTTGGGCATCGCGCCCTATCGGGACAATGCCGGCGAACTCTCGTTCACGTATGCATCAAGCACCCACGTGAGCGGCGTCCCGGCCGTGCTTACCTCCATCGTGGCTTCCACCCTGCCCGACGCCCTCGCTGCGATCGATCCGAACGCTTCCACGACGTTCTTCGTCTCGTTCAGCGACGCACAGTCGACGGCGGATAAGATCAAATTAGCCAAGGAATACGGGCTCCGCGGTGCGATCCTCTTCAAAGCGGACGGCCAGATGGATCCCGCCACTTGGGGAGTTATGCACTGAACGCGCACTGGCAGGGCGTGCCGGCTGCGATAGAATGAAGATACGGGTTTTCATATCCTCATTTTTTGAGTTGAATCAAGCGATGCCGACACGCCGCACAACGGGCCGCGAGAAACCGGCACCTCCTCGGGCGCGAAAAGTCAAACGAAGGAGTTCGGTTCGCGCGCGCCGCCCGGCGACGCTCGTCCAAAAACTGCGGCGCGCCGCGGCGGCGCGCGCGCGTGGGGAGAAACGCAAGCGCGCGACGGAGCTCCGTCGGCACGGAGGCAACCCCATCATCGTTCCGCGCGAAGACCGTTTCTGGGAAATGAAAGCGACATTCAATCCGGGCGCCGTGTATGCCGACCGCCGCGTGCACCTTTTGTACCGCGCGATCGGCGGGGACGATGTCTCGGTGCTCGGTTACGCATCGAGCGCCGACGGCGCAACGATCGCGGAACGCTCCGAGCAGCCCGCGTTCGTCCCGCCGCGCCGCGAGCGCGGGGAGCCCGCGCCGCCGCCGGCGGATCTCGCGCGGATCGCCTACTCTTCCGGCGGGGGATGGAACGGCGGCTGCGAAGACCCGCGCCTTACGCTTCTCGACGGCCGCGTCTATCTCCTCTACACGGCATTTGACGGCTGGGGCTCGGTGCGGATCGCGCTTTCGTCCATCGGCCGCGATGATTTTTTGGGGAAACGTTGGCATTGGAAAACGCCGGCGCTCATTTCGCCGCCCGGCGAGATCCATAAGAACTGGGTGCTTTTTCCCGAAAAGATCAATGGAAAGTTCGCGCTCCTGCACAGCATCTCGCCGGTCGTGGAGATCGCCTATTTTGACGATCTCGCCGAATTGGAAGAGGGGAAACGGCGGATCGAGAGCCACTATGACCGCGTCTCGCGGACGGGCGGATGGGACAGCTGGGTCCGCGGCGCCGGGCCGCCGCCCATGAGGACGAAGCTCGGTTGGCTCCTCCTCTACCATGCGATGGACCTGCGCGACCCGAACCGCTACAAGATCGGCGCGATGGTCCTCGACGAACGCGATCCGACGAAAGTGCTCTATCGCTCGCGCGGCCCGGTCCTCGAGCCGGACGCCCACTACGAAAACAACGGTTTCAAGGCCGGCGTCGTGTACGCCTGCGGCGCGGTCGTGAAGGACGGCGAACTGCTCGTCTATTACGGCGGGAGCGACAGCGTGACCTGCGTCGCGATGGCGAACCTCGATACGTTCCTCGAAGAGCTCAAGCGCTCCGGCGCGCCGCGGCTCGCGACGCAGCCGTCGGCCGGGCGGGGACGGCGGTAGGGTGGTAGGCCGCGCCGCCCGCGCCGTGGATTTACATCGCCGCGAACACCGCGGCAAGTTTTTTCCGGTCGCCCGTCGAAATAGAGCCGAGAACGAACTCCCCGGCTTTCTTCCGTTGCCGCTCGCGCGGGTTGCGGATGCCGATGCGGATGCGCGTGAAATCCTTTGAGCGGAGCGCGTCCATGACGGATCGGGCGCCTTTGTGCCCCGCCGCGCCACGGCCGATAGAGACCTTATAGGCGCCGAGCGGCAGGTCGCTGTCGTCGTGGATGACGGTGAGGTCCTCCGGCGCCGCTTTGAACTTTTTCATCGCCTCGCGCACCGCCCTGCCCGACTCGTTCATGAAGACAAGCGGCAGGATAAACGTCGTGCCGTCCGCCGCCGCGGCGTACGAGAAGAGTTTTTTATGCGATTTCCATGCAAGGCCGCCCGCCATCGCCCGCACGGCAAGCGCGCCCGCGTTATGGTAGGTGTTTGCGAACTCCGGCCCGGGATTCCCGAGTCCGACCACGAGTTTTTTCCGCGCTCGCATTGCTTGATTTTACCATAGCGCGCACCTATAATGAGTGCTACATGAGAAAGTTCCTTGCGTCGTTCCTCGAAGTGCTGGAGGTGGCGGTCGTCGCGGTCGTCGCGGTCGTCGTCATCCGCACGTACCTCGTGCAGCCGTTCCTCGTTTCCGGCTCCAGCATGTCGCCGAACTTCTCGAACGGCGATTACGTCCTGGTGGATGAGCTCACCTACCACCTCCGCGCGCCGGAGCGCGGCGAGGTCGTCGTGTTCCATGACCCGCAGGACTACTCCACCTACTTCATCAAGCGCATCATCGGGCTTCCCGGCGAACAGGTCGTCATCAAGGACGATACGGTGACCGTTTACAATGCTGCGCATCCGAACGGCTTCAAGCTCGATGAGGCCTACCTGCCGGCTGGCACGGATACGTCCGGAAACTATGACTTTAAGCTCTCTTCGAGCACGTATCTCACGCTTGGCGACAATCGCGAGTTCAGCTACGATTCGCGCATGTGGGGGCCGCTGCCGGCGTCGGATATCGTGGGGCTTGTCCGCGTGCGCCTGTGGCCGCTCCCCGACCTTACGGCGTTCGCCGCTCCCACCTACACCGTCCCTGCGACGAGCACGGGCCGCTGATCGCACATGAACAGCGAACCGAACGCCGTAACGAACGCGAAAAACGGCAACGGCGAAAAGCCGAAGGAAGCCGTACGCGCGTTCCAAGCTGTGAAGGGGATGCGCGACGTCCTGCCCGCCGACGAGCGGTATTGGGAGCGGATCGAGGCCGCCGTGAGGGAGCTCGCGCGGGAGTACGGCTTTTCGCGGCTGGAGCCGCCGGTCTTAGAGTTCGCCGAGCTCTACCGTAAAACCACAGGTGAGGGGAGCGACATCATCCAAAAGGAGATGTATACGTTGAAAACGAAAGGAGGCGACCTCCTTGCGCTCCGGCCGGAGTACACGCCCGGCATGGCCCGCGCCTACCTTGAAAACAACTTGAGCCGCCTCGGCCAGCCGCAGAAGCTTTTCGCGTTCGGGCCGGTCTTCCGCCACGACCGGCCGCAGCTCGGCCGCTACCGCCAGTTCACCCAGATCGACTTCGAGACGATCGCGGGGCAGAACGACCCGCTCTACGACGCGGAGATCATCGCCGTCTTCACCGACCTCTTGGGCGAGCTCAAGATCGGGGAGACGAAGCTCGAGATCAATTCCATCGGCTGCCGCGTCTGCCGTCCGCTCTATCGGAAGCAGCTCGTGAACTATTATAAGAACCATGCAAAGGAGCTTTGCGCCGACTGCAAGGAGCGGCTCGCAACGGATCCGCTGCGGCTTTTGGATTGCAAAGAGGAATGGTGCGTGAAGCTGAAGGAGAAGGCGCCGAACTTTTTGGACAAGCTGTGCGCGATCTGTACCGAACACTTCAAATCGGTCCTGGAATATCTGGAGGAAGTGGGTATCGGCTATGAACTGGACCGTGAGCTCGTGCGCGGCTTGGACTATTACGACCGCACGGTCTTTGAAATTTACGCCAACGGCGCCGAGGAGGCGATCGGCGCGCTCGCCGCCGGCGGCCGCTACGACTATCTCATGGAAATGATCGGCGGGCACCTCACGCCGGCGGTCGGCGCCGCCGCGGGCGTCGAGCGCCTCATCGCCGTGATGAAGGCGCGGGAGATCGCGCCCTTCGCGCGCAACGGGAAAAAGGTGTTCCTCGTGCACGCGGGCGACCTCGCGAAGAAAAAAGCGTTCGGCCTTCTTGCGGAGCTCCGCAAGCACGGCATCGCCGTTTCTGAATCGCTTTCCAAGGAGTCGCTCTCCGCGCAGCTCAAGGCCGCCGACAAGGAGGGGACCGGCCTCGCGCTCATCCTCGGCCAAAAGGAGATCTACGAGAACAGCATCATCATCCGCGATCTCCGCACCGGCGTCCAGGAAGCAGTGCCGCGGGAGCGGCTTACCGAGGAGATCAAGAAGCGGCTCGCCATGGCGGGCCATGGCAACCACAGCCGCGCAAACCATGGATGAGTGCCTTTTCTGCAAGATAGCGGCGAAGAAGATCCCCGCGGCGATCATCTATGAGGACGGACGCACCCTTGCGTTCCTTGACATCCGGCCGCGCTCGCCGGGCCATACGATGGTGGTCCCGAAGGTGCATGCGCCGACGCTTGCTGCGTTGCCCGACGGGGAGATTGCGCCGCTCTTCGCGGCGGTGAAGAAGGTGGCAGGCCTTCTCATGGAGAAACTTGCGCCGGACGGCATTACGATGGGCGTCAATCAGGGCCGCGCGAGCGGGCAGGAGGTGGATCACCTGCATGTGCACCTCATGCCGCGATGGCACGGCGACGGCGGCGGTTCCGTGCAATCCGCCGTGCATAATGAACCGAAGGAATCCGTGGAGGAGATCCAAAAGAAGATCGTGGGCAAAACGTAACGTAACGGTTGACGCCGTGCCGGCGCCTCCGCTATACTGTCCTCCATGGCCATCGAGGTCCGCAAACGGGAAGGGGAGTCGCCGACGAGCATGCTTTACACGTTCACGCGGCGCGTGCGCCGGAGCGGCGTTCTCAAAGAGATGCGCGCCCGGAAGTTCCACGACCGGCCGAAAAGCCGCGTGAAGCGGAAGCTTTCGGCCATCCATCGCGAGGTGAAGCGCGCCGAGGTGGAGCGCCTGAAGAAGCTCGGTTTGATGTAAATGGCATTGTCGCAGAAATTGAGCGACGACATGAAGGCTGCGATGAAAGGCGGCGACAAGGCGCGCCTTGAGACGTTGCGCTACCTCATTTCGCTCGTCCAGAACGCCGAAAAGGAGAAATACGCGCAGGAGCACGGCGCCGCGTTGACGGATGGCGAGATCGTCGCCGTGCTTCAGAAAGAAGCAAAGCGCCGGAAGGAGGCGGTAGCACTGTTCCGCAAGGGGAACCGCGCCGACCTCGTGGCGAAGGAGGAAGCCGGCCTCGCAGCGATCTACGAGTACATTCCGAAAGAGCTCACGGCGGAGGAATTGGAGAAGATGGTGGACGAGGCGCGGGCGGCCGGCGCGGACGATTTCAGTTCGCTCATGCGCGAGACGATGAAGCTCGTGAAGGGGCGCGCGGACGGGAAAACGGTGGGGGAGATCGTCAAGAAGAAACTGGGATAACGAACGGTTGGCCACGGACCTGGACCGGCTTGCGAAGAAGATGCTGCGCCTCCTCGGCGTCCGCGGCGCGGCGCTTGACGTCATCGTATTGCCCAGCCGCGACATCGCGGCGCTCAAGCGACGCTATTTGAAGAAGCGGACCGAACCGAACGTGCTCGCATTTCCCGAGCCGCGCGGCTTTCCGCATCCCGAAACGAAAAAGCGCCGCCTCGGCGAGGTTTATTTGAACCGCGATATTTTAAAAAAGGACCCTGGGCGCGCCGCGCCGCTCCTCCTCCACGGCATTCTGCACTTGCTCGGCTATGAACACGGGAGCGATGCCCGGGCGGAACGGATGGATCGCGCAGAGCGGCGCGTTCTGGGGAAGCTGTCGTAGCCGAGAGAGCGCGCGGAGGTGATATACTGGAAGGCGATGCCCGTCGTCAAGCGTTCGCCGCGCAACCCGATCCTCGTACCCGACCCGCAATCGCCGTGGGAGGCGGTCGCGGCATTCAACCCGAGCGTCGTCGCGGCCGGCGGCTTGGTGCACCTGCTTTACCGCGCGGTTGCCGCGAAGCAAAACGTGGACGGCAAGGGATCGGAGATCTCATCCATCGGCCACGCGGCGAGCAAAGACGGAGCCATATTCAAAGATCGCGCGCAGCTCCTTGCGCCGCGGGAGGAATGGGAGCGCTACGGCGCCGAGGACCCGCGCGTCACGGAGTTCGAGGGCGCATTTTATATTTTCTACACCGCCGTCCGCGAATTCAGCGCGGACGGCATCAAGGTAGCGGTCGCCGTCACGCGCGATCTCAGGACGATAGACGAACGGCATCTCGTCACGCCCTTCAATGCGAAGGCAATGGCGCTCTTCCCGGAGCGCGTGAACGGCAAGATCGCGGCGATCCTCACCGTGCACACCGATCGGCCGCCGGCGAAGATCTGCCTCGCGCTCTTTGATCGCGTGGAGGACATCTGGTCGGCGGCGTACTGGAAGCGGTGGTATGCGGAGTGGCAAAGCCATGCGCTTGCCATCGATGAAAACGAAGAGCGGGACCAGATAGAGGTTGGTTCGGCGCCGGTAAAGACGAAGGACGGCTGGCTCGTCTTTTATTCCTACATCTACAATTATCGGTCGCCGCCCATGATCTTCGGCGTGCAGGCAGTGCTTCTCGGCCTCCATGACCCGTCAAAGATCGTGGGCGAGGTGAAACGGCCGTTCCTCGTGCCGGAGGCCGAGTACGAATATTACGGCCGCGTGCCGCGCGTCGTCTTCCCGTCGGGGGCGCTCGTCAAAAAAAACGATGTCCATCTCTATTACGGCGCGGCGGATACGGTGTCCTGCGTGGCAACCCTCCGCCTCCGCGAACTTTTGGACCAGCTTACCTTCACTGCGAAGCGCGATCTCGTCCGGTTCGAGGGGAATCCCATCATCGCGCCGATCAAGGAGCATCCGTGGGAGGCGAAGGCGACCTTCAATCCCGCGGCGATCTACGAGGACGGGAAGGTGCGCATCCTCTACCGCGCGATGTCGGAGGACAACACGTCCGTGATCGGCTATGCGACCGCGGTGGACGGCGTGCACGTGGCGAAGCGCCTGCCGGAACCCGTTTACGTGCCGCGCGAGGATTTTGAGCGGAAGCTCGTGCCGGGCGGGAATTCCGGCTGCGAGGACCCGCGCGCGACCGTGATCGGCGACCGGATCTATATGTGCTACACGGCCTACGACGGGAAGGACCCGCCGCGCGTGGCGCTCACCTCCATCAGCCGGAATGACTTCTCCGGCCACCATTGGCATTGGGCGAAGCCGGTTCTGATCTCGCCGCCGGGCGTGGACGACAAGGATGCGGTGCTCTTCCCCCGGAGGATCGGCGGAAAATTCTGGTTCCTCCACCGGCCGCGCGGCACGGATATCTGGATCGACGCGGTGGACGACCTCAATTTCGACGGGACAACGAAATTCCTCGGCGGGGAAGTGCTCATGCAGCCGCGCGACACGATCTGGGATTCGCGGCGGATCGGCGGCACGGCGCCGCCCATTGAGACGAAATACGGCTGGCTCGTGTTCTACCACGGCATCTCGCGGCGGACCGGCCATTACAACATCCGCGCGGCGCTTTTAGACCTCAAGCATCCGACGCTCGTGCTCTACCGGACGCATGACCCGCTCCTGGAGCCCGAGATGCCCTACGAAAAAGAGGGGATCGTCCCGAACGTCGTTTTCCCGTGCGGCGCGGTGATGATGAAGGACCAGCTCTATGTCTATTACGGCGGCGCGGACAAGTATGTCGGCGTGGCGACGTTGGATATGAAGTCGGTCGTGGAAGGCCTCGCGCGCGAGGCGCGGGGGCAATAGCGGCACAGGCCCTCCCCGCGTTCTACGTTTGCGGCAGGAGGACGAGCACGTTCGTGTATTTCACGCCGAAACGGATCGCGCCCGCGCGCGTCGGCATCCAGATGTCGATCGTGTTCTTGATGCGCGGCGACATGCGGTCCTCCACGGCGAAGACCTTGTTGCCGAAGAGGTCGGGGATCTCTATCTGCGTGCCGAAAGGCAGCAGGTTCGTTGCGACGATGCCGTCGCGGACGCGGATGCCGTTCGCCGTGACGAACGGCGTGTTGTCGGTTTCATCCGGCGTGCTCGCGTAAGCGGTGATCCGCATATAGCGCACGGAAGGGACCTCCCCTTCGGCGCGGATCGCCGCTGGCGCGGCAAGGAGCCCGAAAACAGCCGCTACGGCGGCGGCAACGACCGCGCATTTAAGCTCTTTCCTCATGGTTCCAATAAAAACGCCCCTTTCGGGGCATAGCATCGGCTCTTTACTGCGAGAAGATGGTAGCACGGCACCTGAGAAAAAGCAAGC
>CAZDJP010000008.1:1523-14821 GCA_964505865.1 uncultured Candidatus Saccharibacteria bacterium | reverse complement strand
ATTGAACAGGCTGGTGAAGTCCGAGAGTCCCTATCGACGACTTCGCTCGGCACCTCGATGTCGGCTCGCCACAGCGCGGGGGTGGAGAAGCTCCCAAGCGTTTGGCTGTTCGCCAATTAAAGTGGCACGTGAGCTGGGTAAGTGGACAACACTTCAATGAGCCCAGCGATCCTTACGACACGGCGAGGGTTCGGTCATGCCCGCGACCGAATGCAGCATAAATAAATAGGAAAATAAACTGACTCATAACGGCGAAGTCCTCATTTTAGAATTATTTAATAATTCTTTGATAGGATAATGCCGTGGGAAGATTACAATCTTTATTTCCGACACATCAATTCGATGTGATTATCGGGTCATTGTTGGGAGATGCGCGGTTGGAATGCCGTTCGATTGGGTTGCGAAGCCCGGTTACGGCGCGCCTTCGCGTGCATCACGGAGAGAAGCAGAAAGATTATGTTTTCTGGAAATATGAGGTTCTTAAAAGCCTCGTAATAAGGGGTAAAGATACTTCCGGAAGATGTTCTAGATGCGCTCACTCCAAGAATGTTGGCGGTATGGTTTATGGATGATGGTTCAAATATCGGCGGAGGGCTTACCATGAATACGCACAGTTTTCTAGCGGGAGAACAATTGCGTATCGTCGATTATCTGAAACAGCAATATTCAATACACGCCACCATAGTGAAGGATCGGACCAAGTTGAAGATCGGTATCGGGAAAAATGACCGAGATCGGTTCCTCAAAGTAGTGCGGCCTTTCATAATCCCTTCTATGATCTACAAGGTTGTTGATCCCCGTAACGACTTGCTCATTGCAAATGAGCAGAGCGGAAGGGTGGGAATTCCACTTTTTCGCTAATACGTCAGTTCTCGCGTGGGAAACGAGAAAAGGAATAGTCTGATGCTCTTAGAAATAAGAGGAACATAATGTCAGACCGTCGAAGCGGCGGCTTTCCGCAGCGATGCGGATCGAATAAATCGACTCATATCGGTGGAATCCCATAAAATCTGACCTGGTTTTATCGGCGACAATACCGAGGGAAGTCAAAATAATTTGACCCCGTAGAGACTTGGCGCTTTGGCGCCGGATGGAGAGTTTGATACTCCATAATACGTCGATCTCTCAGCGAAAGTTGAGATGGTGGTATAGTCCAAACAATTAGTAATAGTTGAGTATTGCGTGAGACAGGTCGGTCTCTATCTGCTGCAGGCGTTTAACACTTGAGGGGAGTTGGCCTTAGTAAGCAATTGCTACTTTCCGGAGCAATCCGGATTGTCAACTCGGCTAATAACGGTGGAACCCTATTCTTGCTTCACTGTCGCTAATAAATTTCATTAAAAATTTATTAAAGACAGCTTGAAATGCAGTCCTCGTTCACTACCATGAAGACATGGTACAAGAAAAGGGCAATACCGTGGGAAGTCGATCTCAGGTTGATCTGGCGTACATCGCTGGATTCTTGGACGGTGACGGCAGCTTGATGATACAGCTCAAGCGCCGTTCGGAATCGAAGATAAAAACAAGGCGAGTGATGCTCACCATCTGTTTTTATCAGGATTCGCGGCACGAACAGCCGCTCCACTGGATCAAAGAGGTCTTAGGCATAGGATACGTTTCTCGTAGAAATGACGGCATGACCGAATTGCGGATCAACGGCCATAAGCAGGTTCTGCAGATTTTGGAACGTCTCTCGCCATTCCTGAAATTTAAAAGGAAGCAGGCGGAGGCGGTCATTCATTCTGCAAAACTGCTTTTGGACGATGCTCCCAATAGGGCATCCATTAAGGAGAAGTTGGTAGACAATATTCTTATTGTCCAATCGGAAAACTATGCGACAAGACGGAAGCGATCCAGGGAAGAATTGCGATCAATCTTAGGTTTGATCCCGTAACGACTTGATCGGCAAAGATATTGCCGACGGATGGCGATTTTTGAATCGCCATAACATGCCGACACCCGCCACCGCGCATGCGGAAGGGTGAAGATATAGTCTGAGCACGCAGCGATGCGTGAATACTCGACGAGAGGACTGGGCTGAACGCACCTCTGGTCTACCGGCTTTGCCACCAGGCGAACCGCCGGGTAGCTATGTGCGGAAGGGATAAGCGCTGAAAGCATCTAAGCGCGAAGCCCACCCCAAGATTAGGTGTGCATGGTTTCGTGGAAGACTACCACGTTGATAGGCTCCAGGTGTAATGTCCGCAAGGACTTCAGCCGAGGAGTACTAATAACCTTGCCAACCATCCCAATGCTGACTTAAAAATGCTGTCTGTTTGTGCTTTTCGGGGACGGTGTCGCGCGCTTGCTGCGCACGCGCCTCGCCCTCGGCGCCTGCGCGCCTCCGGGATGCCCCTCAAAGCACAAACAGACAGCAAAAATATGCGGGCGGACATGCCATATTCTTTGCGCGAACTGGATCACGGAAGCGAGCGCAAAGAATATGGCATGTCCGCAAAACGACCTTTCGATGTCGGTGCTTTATCCGGGCGTGTCCCACCTCTTCCCATTCCGAACAGAGAAGTGAAAGCGCCCCGATCCCATGATACTCGCGGCTTGCCGCGGGGAAAGTAGGATGTGCCGACATCAAAGGGCCGTTTTTTTCGTTCTCATCGAATGGGCGCCACGGGCAAGATCCTTGCCCGTGGCGGCTGCACAGAAGAGCAAAAAACGGTAAAATAGGGTTATGACCGCTAGGCGGGCGAAGCAGATCGTCTACGGCGCGCTTTACTTGATCGTTGTTTTTGGCGTCCTCTGGGGCGCGTATTCGCTTTTCGCGCGGTTTGCGCCGCCCGCCGCGCCCGCGCCCGCCTGCTCCGGCGGTGTTGGCGGCGGCGGTATTGTTGGTGGCGCCGGCGGTAGCGCGGGCGCGGGCTGCGCGCCGGCGGGCGCGGGCGGCATCGTGGTGGGGGCGCTCACTACGTTCGTTTCCGGCGGCCCGGGGCATGATACCTTCCTCGCGCGCGTGGAGAACCATAACATCGGCTTCGCGGCGCGGAGCTTTGATTACGCGTTGGAGCTTATGGATCCGTCGGGGACGGTCCTCCGGTCGGTCCCGGGAAGTTCGTTCCTCTACGGCGGCGAGGTGAAGTACGTCGTCGTACCGAACGTCGCCGCGGGCGCCTTCGACCATGCGGCGCTCGCCGTGCAAAATGCCGACTGGGTGCCCGCCGCCGATCTCGGCGCGCCGCCGCAGTTCGGCAATCCTCTCGCCGTCACGGGGAGCGGCATTACCTCGAGCACGATCACGGTGACTGGCGCGCTCACGGACGGCGACCCCGCGGCGTTCCAAAACATCGTCATTGTCGCGGTGTTTTATGGCGCGAACGGCGTTGCCGTCGGGGCGTCGGAAACGGAGCTGGATGCCATCGCGCCGGGCGAGACCGAACCGTTCTCGGTCTCCTATCCCGCCGTCCCGAACGTGAATCCGCTCCTCACGAAGCTTTACGCGTACGCGCTGCGGCCTTGATGCTTGCCCTCTTCATCCCCCTCGGCATATTGCTTGCGGCAAGCTTTGCCGTCCTCTCGGCGGTTTCGCTGCATTTCCTTTACTTCCAAATCGCATGGGTGGCGGTCGGCGCGGGGCTTATCGTTCTTTTCTTTTACGTGGATTGGCGCGCCGTGTTCAACCACCGCTGGGTCGTGTGGGGGGCCTACGGGGCGGCATTTCTGCTCCTCGTCGCGACCTACCTCTTCGGTCCCACGATCCGAAATACGAAGAGCTGGCTTATCGTGGGACCCTTCGAGGTCCAGCCGGCGGAGTTCGTGAAGGCGGCGCTCATTTTCCTGTACGCGATGTATTTCAGCCGGCGGCACCTCGCGGTCGCGCGGTGGCGGAACATCGCGACGTCGTTCGTTTTCTTTGCGCTCCCCGCCGCGGTCGCGGTGCGGCTGCCCGACCTCGGCTCGGCCGTCATTTTTTTCGCCATCTGGTTCGGGTTTCTCCTCCTTTCCGGCTTGCCGCTCCGGCGGCTCCTCGTCGCCGTCCTCGTCTTCGCGCTCGCGGCGGGCTTTGTGTGGACATTCGTCCTCAGGAGCTACCACCGGGCGCGGATCGTGGGCTTCCTCTATCCGCAGGCGAACCAGCTCGGCGTGAACTACAGCGCGACGCAGTCCAGGATTGCGATCGGTTCGGCGGGTCTCTGGGGGAAAGGGTACGGACAAGGGACGGAAACGCAGCTCGGTTTCCTTTCGGAGCCGGCGGAGGACTTTGTGCTCGCGGCGATCGTGGAGGAATGGGGGGTGGCGGGAGGCCTCGTCGTCCTCGCCGCTTTTTTCTTCCTCATCCTCCAGGTCCTGCGGATCGGGGCGCTCGCCGACGAGAATTTTGAGAAGTTCATCTGCCTCGGCGTTGCCATGATGTTCGGCGTCCAGTTTTTCCTGAACGCCGGCTCCACAACGGCGCTCCTTCCCGTCGTCGGCGTGACGTTCCCTTTCGTGAGCTACGGCGGTTCGAGCATGCTCACGAACTTTTTCCTCGTCGCCATCGTGAATTCCATCAGGAAACGTTCATGATCGTCCCGCTTGCGTTCGGCGCCAGGAAGTTCGTCATCGGGGCCTCCGCGCTTCTCGTCGTCGCGGCGGCGCTCGGCCTGTTCGCGTACGGACTTGCGCCGCCCGCGAGCGCCGCCGCCGACGCGGCGCCGGTCGTTTTCACGGTGGCGCCGGGCGAAAGCTTCCTCGCTGTCGTGGATGGTCTCGGCGCCGCTCGCCTCGTGCGGTCCCCCGCGGCCGCCGGCGCATTCGCGCTCCTCACCGGATCGGCGTTCGCATTCCAGCCGGGCGCTTATCGCTTGAGCCCCTCGATGTCGGCGCCCGAGCTTCTCCGCGCGCTTTCGGACGGCCGCGATCGCGAGGTGACGGTCACGATCCCGCCGGACGCGAGCATCTACCAGATCGATGCTATTCTCTCTGATGCGCTCGTCATCCGCCCCGGCGACCTCGTCAATTTTCATGGCGACGGGGATCTGGAAGGGAAATTGTTTCCGGACACCTACCGTTTTTTCACGGGTTCCGCCGTCGCGGACGTGGCGCAGAGATTTTTAGATAACTTTAACGCGAGGGCGGCGCCGCTCCTCGCCGCCGACCAGGCGAACGCAACGAGCGACCTCGCCGTGGCGTCCATGGTGGAGAAAGAGGTGCCGGACGCGGCGGATCAGGCAATCGTGGCGGGGATCCTCTGGAAGCGGGAGCGGGCAGGCATGCCGCTCCAAGTGGATGCGACGGTCTGCTACGCAATGCAGCTTGCGGACGCCACGGGCACCCCCGATTGCGGATCGCTTGACTTGAAGATCGACTCGCCGTACAATACCTACCTGTATAAGGGATTTCCGCCCGGTCCCATCGGAAATCCGGACCTTGCCGCCATCGCCGCCGCCGTGCACCCCGAACGCTCGCCCTACTGGTACTACCTGAGCGATCCGAAGACGGGGAAAACGATATTCGCCGCCACCCTTGACGAGCAACATCAAAATACAGTTAAATACCTAGAATACCGCTGAACGGTCTTCCGAAAGGCAAGGGGCCGTTTTTGTGCGTTTCGGGCAAGCCGCCGGTTTTCATCTTTTTATAATACTCATTTTCGCCCACTAACCTCCGTCGCCATGGCAAAATTCACCTCAATAAAAGATTTTTCAAAATCGAAGCCGCTCATTGCGCCGTTCAACCTGAACGAGATGCAGCTCAATTCGTACCGGTGGTTCCTCGCGAAGGGGCTTGACGAGCTTCTCCGCGAGATCTCGCCGATCCGCGACCACACCGGCAAGGAATTCGAGCTGTATTTTGCGCAGTACCGGTTCGACGAGCCGAAGTCCGATGAAGCGACGGTGCGCTACAAGGAGGCGACCTACGAGGCGCCGCTCCGCGCGACCTTGAAGCTTGTGAACAAGCGGACGGGGAAAACGGAAGAGCAGGAGGTTTACTTCGGCGATTTTCCGATCATGACGACGCGGGGCACCTTCATCGTGAACGGCGTGGAGCGCGTCGTCGTCTCGCAGCTCGTGCGGTCCGCCGGCGTTTATTTCACGGCGGTTCCCTATCGCGGCCGGCGGCTCTTCGGCGCGAAGATCATCCCGTCGCGCGGCGCATGGCTGGAGTTCGAGACGGATCCGGACGGGCAGATCGCGGTGAAGATAGACCGGCGGCGGAAGGTGCCGGTGACGGACATCCTCCGCATTTTCGGCGTCGACATCGAGAAGGCGCGCGAAGCGCTCGCGGGCGTCGACAACGGCCCCGTGCGCTTTCTGGACGCCACGCTCAAAAAGGACGGCGCAAAGGACGTTGACCAATCCTACATTGAGATCTACCGACGGCTTCGGCCGGGCGACCCGGCAAGCGTGGAAACCGCAAAGAACCTGATTGATGCGATGTTTGAGCGGCCCGATCGCTACGACCTCTCGGACGTCGGGCGCTACAAGATGAACCAACGTTTGCGGCTCGACCGGAAGAAAGCGAACAAGCTCTTAGACGCCCACGACCTCCTCGCCATCGTGAAGGAGATCATTGCTTTGAACAATAACGCGGAAGCAGAGGAGGACGACATCGACCATTTGGGCAACCGTCGCCTCAAGGCCGTGGGCGAGCTCCTGCAGGGGCGGTTGCGCATCGGCCTTGCGCGGCTGCGCCGCATCATCCAAGACCGGATGTCGACGGAGGACAAGGAGCACCTCATGCCTTCGCAGCTCGTGAACTTCCGCCCGATCGCGGCGGTCATCAAGGAGTTCTTTGCCTCGTCGCAGCTTTCGCAGTTCATGGACCAAGTGAACCCGCTCGCGGAACTGGAGCACAAGCGGCGCATCTCGGCCTTGGGTCCCGGCGGGCTCACGCGCGAGCGCGCGAGCTTCGAGGTCCGCGATGTGCACCGCTCGCACTACGGCCGCATTTGCCCGATCCAGACGCCGGAGGGCTCGAACATCGGACTCATCAACTATCTTGCGAGCTTTACGCGCATCAACGACTTCGGCTTCTTGGAAGCGCCCTATGCCGTAGTGAAGGACGGCCGCGTGACGAAAGAGATCGTCTGGCTGAACGCGTCGGAGGAGGAGGAGCATAAGATCACCCACGCAGGCACGGCGCGGGACGCGGACGGCCGGCTCAAAGGGCCGACCGTTGAGGCGCGGATCAAGGGAGAGGCGGGTACCTGCGCGCCGGAGGAAGCGGACCTCATCGACATCGCTCCTCACGAGTTTGTTTCCGTCGCGACGGGATTGATCCCCTTCCTCCAGCATGACGACGCGAACCGCGCGCTCATGGGTTCCAACATGCAGCGGCAGGCGGTCGTCTCTGTGAAGCCCGACGCTCCGTACGTTTCCACGGGCCTCGAGGAGAAGGTGGCGCGCGACTCCGGCTACGTAATCGTCGCGGAGGATGACGGGAAGGTGCTCGAAGCTGATGCGACGCATATTAAAATGAAGTACGGGAAGACGACGAAGAACTATGTTCTCGAGAAGTTCAAACGTTCCAACCAGTTCACTTGCATCTCGCAGCGGCCGCTCGTCGTCACGGGGCAATCCGTCGCGAAGGGCGGCATTCTGGCCGACGGGCCCTCCATTGAGAACGGCATCCTCGCGCTCGGCCAGAACCTCACGGTTGCCTTCGTTTCCTGGGAGGGCGCGAACTTCGAGGACGCCATCATCCTGTCGGAACGCGTCGTGCGCGACGACCTTTTCACGTCCATCCACATTGACAACTACGATTGCGACGTGCGCGACACGAAGCTCGGCCCCGAGGTCACGACCTACGACATCCCGAACGCTTCGGAGGACAAACTGAAGAACCTTGACGAGGAAGGCATTATCCGCATCGGCGCCGAAGTGAAAGCCGGCGATATTTTGGTCGGGAAGATCTCGCCGAAGGGCGAATCGGAGCTTACGTCGGAAGAGCGGCTTTTGCGCGCCATTTTCGGCGAGAAGGCGCGCGACGTGAAGGACACGTCGCTCACGCTGCCGCACGGGAAGGTCGGGCGCGTCGTGAACGTGAAGGTGTTCGACCGCGAGCGCGGCGACAAGCTGGAGCCCGGCATCATCCGGCGCATCCAGGTGGAGATCGCGGAACTGCGCAAAGCGCAGGCGGGCGACAAGCTCGCCGGCCGCCACGGCAACAAGGGCGTCATTTCGCAGGTGCGCGCCGCGGAGGACATGCCGTACCTTGAGGACGGGACGCCGGTGGACATCATTTTAAATCCCTTGGGCGTCATCTCGCGCATGAACCTTGGTCAAATACTGGAAACCCATCTTGGTTGGGCGGCCGAGAAGCTCGGCTACCGCGCGATCACGCCGGGCCTGGACTCGGCGACGGAAGCAGAGATCCGCGAGGAATTGAAGAGGGCGGGCCTTCCCGAGGACGGCAAGACGAAGCTCTATGATGGCCGCACGGGAGAGCCCTTCGAGAACCGCGTGATGGTGGGGAAGATCTATATGATGAAGCTGAACCACCTCGTCGAGGACAAGGCGCACATGCGCTCCATCGGACCGTACTCCCTGATCACGCAGCAGCCCTTGGGCGGGAAGGCGCAGTTCGGCGGCCAGCGCTTCGGCGAAATGGAGGTGTGGGCGCTCGAGGGCTACGGCGCGCGGCACACGCTCCAGGAGATGCTCACGATCAAGTCCGATGACGTGATGGGCCGCGCATCCGCCTACGAATCCATCATCCGCGGCGAGCCGATCCGCGAGCCGAACATCCCGGCGTCCTTCAACGTGCTCATGAACGAGCTGAAATCGCTCGGGTTCAACATCCAGCCGCTCTACGAGGCGGAGACCGAGCGGAAGGACAATTTCTCGGCGCTCAAGATCGGCGTCGCGTCGCCCGATGATGTTTTGAAGTGGTCGCACGGCGAGGTAACGAAGCCCGAAACGATCAACTACCGCACGCAGCGGCCGGAAAAGGACGGCTTGTTCAGCGAGCGCATCTTCGGGCCGACGAAGGATTACGAATGCTACTGCGGCAAGTACCGCCGCATCCGCTACAAGGGCGTCGTCTGCGACAAATGCGGCGTGGAGGTCACGCGCGCGGCGGTCCGCCGCGAGCGCTTGGGACACATCGCGCTCGCGGCGCCGGTCGCGCACATCTGGTTCCTGAAGAGCATCCCGTCGCGCCTCGCGCTCGCGCTTGACACGTCCTCGCAGAAGCTGGAGCGCGTCATCTACTATTCCGCCTACATCATTACGGAGGTCAAGGAGGAAAACCGGAAAGCGGCGCTCGCGGAATTGGACCGCGAATTGAAGAGCAAACTGAAGACCGTCGGCGACAAGGACAAGACGGTCAAGGGGGAGATCGAAGAGGCGGCGGACGTGACGAAGGAGTACCTCGAAGGGCTCCGCATCGGCCAGATCCTCTCCGAGAACGAATATTTCACGCTGTCGCGGAAGTTCGGCAATATTTTCAAGGCATCGTCCGGCGCCGAAGCGGTGCAGCAGATCCTCGCGAAGCTCGACCTCCGGAAGGAGGTGCAGGCCGTCGAAAAGCAGCTCAGCGAGGCGAAAGACCCGCTCTCGCAGAGCAAGCTTCTCCGCCGCTTGAAGATGTTCAAATCGATGATCCGCAACGGCGCGCGGCCCGAGTGGATGGTGATGACCGTCTTGCCCGTCCTCCCGCCCGACCTGCGGCCGATGGTGGCCCTGGATGGCGGCCGCTATGCGACCTCCGACCTGAACGACCTCTACCGCCGCGTCATCAACCGCAACAACCGCCTGAAGAAGCTTTTGGACATAAAGGCGCCGGACGTGATAGTACGGAATGAAAAGCGCATGCTCCAGGAAGCGGTGGACGCGTTGATAGACAACTCGGCGCGTTTCGGCACGCAGCAGCTTTCGGCCCAGCGCCGCCCGCTGCGCTCCCTGGCCGACATGCTGAAAGGCAAGCAGGGCCGTTTCCGGCAGAACTTGCTCGGGAAGCGCGTGGACTACTCCGGCCGTTCGGTCATCGTCGTCGGCCCGCAGCTCGCACTGGATGAGTGCGGCCTGCCGAAACGGATGGCGCTCGAGCTCTTCAGGCCGTTCGTGATAAGCGAAGTCATCAAGCGCGGCCTCGCGCACAACATCCGGAGCGCCGGCCGCTTCATGGAGGAACACGTGCCGGAGGTGCTCGCGATCCTGGAAGAGATCATCAAGGGCAAGCGCGTGCTCCTGAACCGCGCGCCGACCCTGCACCGGCTTTCCGTGCAGGCGTTCCGCCCGCAGCTCGTGGAGGGGCTTTCCATCAAGATACCGCCCTTGGTCTGCACCGCGTTCAACGCCGACTTTGACGGCGACCAGATGGCGGTGCACTTGCCGCTCTCGGAGCCCGCGCAGCGCGAGGCGGCGGAGATCATGTCGGCCGGCAAGGGCCTCCTGAAGCCCGCGACCGGCGAGCTCATCACGGCGCCGACGAAGGACATGGTGCTCGGCATCTATTATCTCACCCGCGAATCCGCGAAGGGCGAAGCGGCGGCGAAACCCATGACCGGCATCAGCGAGGCATTGATCGCATACGAGAACGATATGATCGAGCTGCATTCGCCGATCCGGCTTCCGGAAGGCATGCAAACGACGCTCGGCCGCCTCATCTTCAACGAGGCGCTCGGCGGCGCCGTGCCTTTCATGAACGAAACGATGACGAGCAAGAAGATAAAAAAGCTGATCGAAGAGATCCTCGACCGGCATGGGCTGGACGCCGCGCGCGCTCTCCTCGACGCGGTGAAATCGCTTGGGTTCGAAATGGCGACGCGGTCGGGCATCACGTGGGCGATGTCGGATCTCGTCATCCCGCCGGAAAAGGACGAGATCATGCGCGCCGCGGACGAGGAAGTCGCGCGCATCCAGGACCAGTACCGCGAAGGGCTCCTCACGCACGCCGAGCGCAAGGTGCGCGTGATCGAGGTGTGGGAAAAGGCAAAGAACGATCTCGCGAAGCTCGTGGCGCGCGCCCTGCCGCCCGAAAATGCCGTCTACCAGATGGTGGATTCCGGCTCGCGCGGCTCGTGGGCGCAGCCGGTCCAGATGATGGGCATGAAGGGGCTCACGCAGAACCCGAAGGGCGAGACGATCGAGCTCCCCATCCGCTCGTCGCTCAAAGAGGGGCTCTCGGTGCTCGAATATTTCATCTCCACGCACGGCGCGCGGAAAGGGACGACGGACACGGCCTTGAAGACCGCACAGGCGGGCTACCTCACGCGGCGCTTGGTGGACGTCGCGCAGGACGTCGTCATCCGCGAGGAGGATTGCCGCACGAAGGAGGGCATCGAGCTCTTCCGCGACGACGGGAAGGAGTTCAACCAGAGCTTCGCGTCGCGGCTCTTCTCGCGCACGGCGTTGAACGACGTGAAGATCGGCCATAAGATCGCGGTCCGGGCGAACGAGATCGTTGACAAGGAGGCCGCCGATGCCATTGACGGCTCCCAGCTCGCGTCGGTCGTCGTGCGGTCGCCCGTCACGTGCAAGACGCTCTACGGCCTTTGCGCGAAATGCTACGGCTACGACCTCGGCGTGAACGCGCCGGTCGCGATGGGCGCGGCGGCGGGCGTCGTCGCGGCGCAGTCCATCGGCGAGCCGGGCACGCAGCTCACGATGCGGACGTTCCACGCGGGCGGCGTCGCGGGCGCGGACATCACGCACGGCTTGCCGCGCGTGGAGGAGCTCTTCGAGGTGCGCTCGCCGAAGGGCCGCGCCGTCCTCGCGCCTTTCGACGGCGTCGTGGAGCGCGTGGAGGAGAAAGGCGCCCAAAAGATGCTTCGCTTGATCGCCCTGAACAAGAAGGCGAAGGCGCTCGAGGTGAACGTCCCGCGCGGCACGGTGCTCTACATCCAAGCGGGCGACAAGTTCGCGCAGGGCGACCAGCTTTCCGAAGGCAACTTGGACATCCATGAGCTCTACGAGCACAAGGGCATGTTCGGCGTGGCGCGCTACATCGTGAACGAGGTGCAGAGGACCTACCTTTCGCAGGGGGCGACGATCAACAACAAGCACATCGAGGTCATCGTGCGCCAGATGTTCTCGCGCGTGAAGATCGCGGAGCCGGGCGACGCGGCCGACTTCGTCATGGGCGAGATCGTGGAAAAGTCAAAGTTCCTTGAGGTGAACCGCGAGCTCCGGCGGCAGGGCGGCCGTCAGGCGAAAGCGGAACAGGTGCTTTTGGGCGTCACGCGCGTCGCGCTTTCCGCGGAATCGTTCCTTTCGGCGGCGTCGTTCCAGGACACGGCGCGCGTGCTCGTGAAGGCCGCCATTGAGGCGAAAGTGGACAGATTGCGCGGCCTCAAAGAGAACGTCATTATCGGGCGCCTGATCCCGGTCGGGGAGAAAGCCGTCGCCCGCGGCGCGGCGGCGGCCGAGGCGGAGGCGGCTGCGGCTGGTGAGGGAGCGGAGGCCGCCGCCGCGGTTGCAAAAGAAAACTAAGTTTCCTATACTGATGCGGCCATGAATGATATGCCTATCGCGGACGAAGAGCGCGGCGAGGAGGAAAGGGTCCAGTACGAGCTTGCGCTCCTTTTGAAGAGCGAGGATGACGCGCCGGCGATCGCGGCGCTCGTGCGCCAGCACAACGGCGAGCTCACGGCGGAGCCGCGCGCGAGGAAGCTCGCGCTCGCATACAAGATCAAAGGGAACACGGAAGCGGCGTTCGTCACGTGCTTTTTCCGCGCGGCGGGCGAAGACGCGAAGCAGCTTGAACACGATCTCCTAACGCGGCCCGAAGTGATCCGCTCCATGGTCCTCCGCGCGGCGTTGCAGGGCGGTTTGCCGGTCGCGGCGGCGCCGATGGCGCTCCCGGAGCGCCCGGGCCGCGCCGCGCCTGCGGCTCGCGCGGGCGCAGGCCGCGAAACGCGGAAGGCGCCGCCGCGCGGGCCTTTGAGCAACGAAGCGCTTGAGAACCTTTTAAAGGAAATTTAATGGCCTGCGTGGTATAATGGCCCCATGAACCTCAATAAAGTCATCATCGTGGGGCGGGTGACGGCGGATCCGGAGCTTCGGACCACGCCGGGCGGCCAGTCGGTCACGACCCTCGGAGTCGCGACGAATCGAACGTGGACCGACAAGAACGGACAGAAACAGGAAGAAACCGAGTTCCATAACGTCGTCATCTGGGGGCGGCAAGCCGAGGTTGCGACGCAATATCTGGCGAAAGGCGCGACGGTCTTGATAGAAGGACGGCTCCGCACGCGGAGCTGGACCGACAAGCAGGGCGGACAGCGCCGGACGACGGAGATCATGAGCGAGCGCATGCAGCTCGGGCCGCGCGCCGCGGGCGGCGGCGCGGGCGGCTTTGGCGGCGCGAAAGGCGCAGGAGGCGCGGCCGCCGCGATGCCGCCGCTTCCCGACATCGGCAAGGAA
>CAZDJP010000008.1:0-1423 GCA_964505865.1 uncultured Candidatus Saccharibacteria bacterium | reverse complement strand
AGGCGCAGGAGGCGCGGCCGCCGCGATGCCGCCGCTTCCCGACATCGGCAAGGAAGGAACGTCTGCGACTGCCGCTGCCGCCGCCGAGGAGATCCCGACCATCAACTTGGAAGACGAACCGGCGGCGGAGATCAAGCCGGAGGACATCCCGTTCTAGAGACAAGCAGAATGAGCGCGTCTTCTTGGGCGCGCGAGAGCTCCGCGCAATTCCATCAGGGGCATAGGCCTATACGGCTGTTTGCTTTCTCGGCGGTTCTTCTGTATCATATTCCCGTCATGGCTAAGAAAGTGAAAACCGTCGTGAAGCTGCAGCTCCCGGCCGCGGCGGCGACGCCAGCGCCGCCGGTGGGCACCGTGCTCGGCCCGCACGGCATCAATCTGGCCGAGTTCGTGAAGCAGTTCAACGACGCGACGAAGGACATGAAAGGGGACACGGTGCCGGCGGAGATAACGATCTTTGAGGACCGGAGCTTTAAATTCGTATTAAAAACGCCGCCGGCCGCAGCGCTTTTGAAGAAAGCCGCCGGCGTGGAGAAGGGCGCCGCGAATCCGCTCACGGGGAAAGCGGGAAAGGTGACGAAGGCGGACATCCGCGCGATCGCCGAAAAAAAACTGCCCGACCTCAATACGACCGACCTTGACGCGGCCGAGCGCATCATCCGCGGCACCGCGCGGAACATGGGCATCGAGGTGACGGATTGAAACGAACCACCATTCGTTTCGTTCCCGGTCCTGGTCTATAATGGAAGCAAACGCCGATGGCCGGCTCCGGGAAGCTCATCGCGATCGAGGGCACGGACGGTTCGGGGAAGACCGTCCAGTTCGAGCGGCTCGTCCTCGCCCTCCCGGAGAGCGTCCGGGTCGCGACGTTGGACTTTCCCCGCTACGGCGATCCGGCGGCGCACTTCGCGGAGAAATACCTTACGGGGAAATACGGCGGCGAAACGGGGCCTTATGCGGCGGCGGTCCTTTTCGCCGTGGATCGGTTTGACGCGAAGCTGAAAATAGAGGAGTGGCTGCGCGAGGGGCGGCTCGTCGTCGCGAACCGCTATGCCGCCTCCAACATGGCGCACCAAGGGGCGAAGATCGCGGACAAGAAAGAGCGCGAGCATTTCTACCGGTGGCTCCGCGAGCTGGAGTACGAGCTCTTCGGCGTCCCGAGGCCGGATCTCAGCATCCTGCTCCATGTGCCGGCCGCGATCGCGGAAAAAGATTTTGATTACGAGAAGCGGGTGGAGGAGGCCTACCGCGAGATCGCCGCGCTTTTCCCGGAGGAGCTCCGCGTAATCGAGTGCGCGCACGCGGGAAAGCTGCTCCCGCCCGAGGCGATCCATGAGCGGGTGCTCGCCGCCGCGCGGAAAATCGTCGGTTTTTAGGCAGCCGGAGAGCGGCGGGCAGGTCTATCCACACGCCCGCCGCGGGC
>CAZDJP010000007.1:1969-15546 GCA_964505865.1 uncultured Candidatus Saccharibacteria bacterium | reverse complement strand
CTACTCCCGCAGGCGGAGGTAAATGTCGTCTTCTATCTTTTGACGGTCTTGCCCGTACTTCACCCGCGAATATTCTTTGAGCTTCGCCGCGAGCTCGCGGTTCCCGCCGCCCCATGAGGTCGTTCCCACGCGGACGTTGAACGGCCGCGTCGGCTGGCCGTTGACCAATATCTTCGCGAACGCGTTCAGGTTGTCAATGTTGATCAAATCGTTCTGGTCGAACACCGGTTCAAATTGTTTCACGAGGAACTCGGCATCCTGCACGCCCACGCGGAAGACGAACAGGGAGCCAACGTTTCCGAAGACCGCGTCTTTTATCTTGTCCGTGAGCTGGCCTATGAACTGGTGCGCCATCGTGAGGTTCAGGCGGTACTTGCGCGCCTCGGAGAGAATGGTCGCGATGGAATCCGTCGTGAAGTTCTGGAACTCGTCTATGTAAAGGTTGAAGTCGCGGCGCGCGCTGCCCTCCGCGATGTCAATGCGCGAGAGCGCCGCCATGAGGAGCTTCCCCGTGAAGACCATGCCGAGGAGGCCGGCGTTGATGTCGCCTATTTTCCCCTTGGAGAGGTTCACGAGCAGGATCTTCCCGCCGTCCATCACCTCGCGGAAGTTGAACGACGACTTCGGCTGGCCGATGATGGGCCGCATATAATCGTTGGAGATGAAATTGTTGAATTTCGACGTGATGTACGGCGCCATGTTGGAGAGCGATCCCTCGCCGGTCGTTTTCGCGACCTCCTTCGTCCAGAAATCAATGACGACGGGGTTCTGGATGCGCTCCAGCTTGCGCAGGCGGTAGGCGGCATCCGTGAAAATGCGCGGGACCTCGATGAGCGTCGCCGGCTCGTTCGGCATGTCCTCCATGAGGAGCAGGAGCGCGTTCCGCATGTACTGCTCGAACATCGGCCCCATCGTCTCCGGCGGGAAGAGCTTGTTGAAGATGCTCTGCATCTCGTTCACGATGAACGTCTTTTCCTCCGGCCGCGCGAAGTGGTAATCCAGCATGTTCAAACCGAGCGGCCGCGCGAGGTCGCCCGGGTCGAAATAGATGACGTCGTCCAGGCGCGAGGGCGGCACGAAGCCCAACGCGTTCTCCACGAGGTCGCCGTGCGGATCAATGATGGCGACGCCCTTGCCTGCCTGGATGTCCTCGATCACCATGTTGCCGAGGAAGGTGGACTTGCCGGTGCCGGTCTGCCCTATCGTATAGAGGTGCCTGCGGCGGTCCTCGTCCGTGAGATACACCGGCTTCATCTGGCCGCGGAAAACGCTTTCGCCGAGGAGCGTCCCCGCGCGCGGCAGGTTGTCCGGCGGCGGCGCCTCCTTGGACTTCAGCCACTTCACGCGCGGCGTTTCGGTGGAGGTGATGGGCAAATGGTAGAAGCTCGCGATCTCTTCCGCGGACAAGGTCATCGCCTGCCCGTTGTCAAAGTCGCGGTAAATGTATTGACGGATGAGCTTGTCGGGATTGCGCGGCTTCACGACGCGCAGTTCGTTCCGCAGAGGGCTCCCGAACTGGCTGAAACCGGCGGCCAAGCCGTCCAAAATGTCATTCGCCTGGAACGGCGACCCGCCCGACGCGACAAGGCGGACGTTTGCGAGGAATAGGGGCTTCGCGATCTTCGCCTGGAGCGCCTTCACCGCCTCGTCGTCCACCACGCGCTCGGCTTTCTCCTTCGCCTGTTCCTCCTTCGTCTTCGGATTGAACACCTCCGCAGCGCCCGAGAGCGAACCGACAAGCGAACCGGAGAATGCGCCGCCGAACACTTTTTTGAGCGGCTCGCCCTTCCGGAGCCGCTCGATGTGGCTTTGGACCTCCTTCTTCGCGCCCGCGGACGCCGGCCGCATGATGACCTGGAGCGCCGCCCCTTCGCCGATCTCGTTGATCTTCGCGAATGCGCCGATGATGGATTCGAACGAATCTATGCCGAGCTCGTTGTAGGTCCGGATGGGCAAAGCGTAATTTTCCTTCTGCTTCACGTATGCCGCTGCCGTCGCGCCGTTTACGTTGAAAATAGTGTAGTCGTCGGGTACCGCCTCCACCGAGGCGCCGTTCCAAAGCCCTTGGATCTGTTGCATCACGATCTCCGAAGACCGTTTCGGCGCGGAAAGGTAAAAATGTATCTCCTCGCCCACGTGCGGCACGGCCACCTCGAACGAGAAAGGCTTCCTGATGGACGCCAAACTTCCAAGCAGCTGCTCAAAGTGCGCAAGCTCGGATTTAAAATCCTTGTTCTCCGCGTTCTCGGGGCCTTTCGCGCTTCCCGCCGACGCGCGCGGGAGCTTGATGAGGAACACCGCCGTCGCGAGCGAGTCCGCGATGCGGCTCCGCACCGCGGCGCGCGCGATGAAGTACACGGCGATGCCCGCGACAGCACCGACGACGATGCTGAAAAAGATATAAAAGCCGAGCATGTGGTTACTTCACGATCCCCCGCCGTTGGAGCTCCGGATACAGTCGTCCCGCGAGCGCGTCGTGGAAAGCGTCCTGCACGAAGTAGGGCGACTTTTTTGATTCGCCGATCGCCTTCCCGAGGCCCTGCCGCAGAGCCATATCCAGAAGATATTCTATCTCGAGCTTCGTCTCCGCCGGCGCGTTTTGCGCGTAGGCGGGCAGGGGGCTTTGCGCGGGCGCCGATGCGGACGCGGCGGCAGCTGAACCAGGCGGGGGCGGCGGGGCGGCGGGGCGGGGCGCGCCCTCAGGGGCGCGTTCTCGCCCCGTTTCCGGGAACGCGCGGATGGCCTCTTTCAAAAGTTCCGCTTCAGTCGCGTTCTTCATCTCCGGCCGGGCGCGCTGCGCCTGCACCTGCTCGGCGAGCCGCGCAATGTCGCTTTCCAATGCTCCTTCAAGTGATGATGTTTGCCGTTCCTCGGCCATAAAATTCGTTTACGCGCGTTTGCTATACTGTAAACAACGCAATGGGCGCCATGAGCCGACGGACAAAATATCTCGGCCTTGCCGGCATCCTCATTATAGCAACCTTCCTGCGATTTTACCATTTGACGACGGTGCCGCCGGGCCTGTACCCCGACGAGGCGATCAACGGCAACAACGCCGCGGCGGCGGCGGCGACCGGACACTATCAGGCGTTCTATCCGGAGAACAACGGGCGCGAAGGGCTCTATGTGGACCTGATCGGATTGGAATTCCAGTTCTTCCACGCGCCGCACGAACCGTGGGTGGTGCGTTTGCCGGCGGCGATCGCCGGCGTGCTCACCGTCCTCGGGCTGTATCTCCTCGTCGCGGAGCTCTTCGGCGACGGAGCGGGGCTCCTCGCCGCATTTTTGATCGCCGCCTCGTTCTGGGCGGTCAATTTTTCGCGGATCGGCTTCCGCGCCATCCTCGCGCCGCTTTTCCTTACATGGGCGCTCTGGCTTTTCGTCAAAGCCGTGCGGGCGCCGGCCGCATCGGATGCGCCGCCGGCTGCGCCAATCGTGCCAACCGCGCCGGCGGCCGCACGGCGCGCATGGCGGTTCTCGCGCGGAGCATGGTACGCCGTCTTCGCCGGCATCGTCTACGCGCTCGGCTTCTATACCTATATCGCCTACCGCATAACGCCGCTCCTCTTTTTGCTCTTCATCCCGTTCTTCAAGACCCATCCGCATTTTTGGAAACGCGCGGCATTGTTCATCGCCGCCGCCTTCGTGGCCGCTGCGCCGATCGGATGGTATTTCGCGGGACACCCCGCCGACTTCCTCGGCCGCACCTCTGAGATCTCCGTCGCGAGCGCCGGCAACCCGATCGTGCAATTTGCCGTGAATGCAGGGAAAGAGCTCCTCATGTTCAACTTCCGCGGCGACGCGAACTGGCGGCAGAACGTGAGCGGCGCGCCAGAGCTCTTTTTCCCCGTCGGCATCCTCTTCCTTTTGGGCATCGCGGTCGGGATCTGGTCGCTCGCGCAGCATAAGCGCCGCGGACTCGCACGCCTCGATCCGGAGGTCTCCCCGGAAATCTCCTTCCCTCCGTTCGCCGTCCTCCTCGCGTTCGCGTGGCTCATCCTCGGCCTCCTTCCAGCAGCGCTCTCAAACGAGGCCATCCCCCACGCGCTCCGCTCCATCCTCGCGCTCCCGCCGGCCATCATCCTCGCCGCGATGGGCGGCGTCTGGCTTTACCGCATCATAAAAAACCGGCGGCCCGCCGCCGCGTTTGCGGTCGCACTTTTCTTCTTCGCCGCCGTCGCGGCTGCCGGCTACATTGATTATTTCCTCGTCTGGGCGCAAAACCCGAACGTCCCGGGTGCCTTCGCCGCCGATTATGTCGCGATTGGCCGCGCGATCAACGTTTTGCCGGCAAGCACGCCGAAATACGTCGTCGTTGAGGCCGGCGGCGTCCCCGTGGACGGCATCCCCATGCCCGCCCAGACGACCATGTTCGTCACGGACACTTTCACGCCGGCCGGCCAAACCGCGAAGGACGTCCGCTATCTCCTGCCTGGCCAAACGAGCATGATCCCGCCGGGCACGCCGCGCAGCGATATCTTTTATATCCGTTAGCGCGACACGGAAAAAGAAGCGCGGGTGCGGGCAAGCGCTTGAAATACCTAGCGCACCCCAAGGACGACGGCGACGGCCGCTATGCGACCGTCGCGATTTCCACCTTGGAATATGCCTGCCGGTGCCCTTTCTTTTTCCGGTACCGCGTTTTTGAATGGTATTTGAAAACGATCTTCTTTTCGCCGCGGCCGTTGCCAAGCCATTTCGCTTCCACCTTCGCGCCCGCGACGTAGGGCGCGCCGATCTCCACGCGGCTGCCTGCGGCGCGCAAGAGGACTTTCTCAAAAACGACCGCGCCGCCCGCGGCGCCGGCGCCGTCCGCCGCCGCAAGCTTCTCCACGTTGAGCGTGTCGCCGGAAGAAACTTTGTACTGCTTTCCGCCGGTTTCAATGATCGCAAAATCCTTAGCCATTGGCGCTTATGATAGCCGCGAACGCGATAAAAAGCAAGGCCGCGAAGGCGAGCGTCACTGCCGCCGTGAGCTTGCCGAGAAAGCGGTCGCGGCGGTAAAGCTCGAGCGCGACCGCAAAGTTCATCACGGCCACCGCGACGCCAAGGATGCCCATGAACGCGATGCTCCCCATACCGCCGACCGCCGTGATGCCCGAGAGGTTGTTAAAGTGAAGAATGAGCGGCACGGGCGCGGAGGCGCCGCCGGCGCCCGCCGCGCCGCTGGCCGCACCCGCGCCTCCTGCGTTCGCAGCGGCGCCGAGCGCGAAGGCGGCCCAGAGCCAGCCCCCGAGCGCGAGCGCGAATGCCGCGAACGACGCAATGCTCACCGCTTTTGCCTGCATGATCCTTTTCCACATGGTCTGCGCGCCGCGCTCAAATGTTAATGATATTGTTTTCGCGCCTTTTCTTTTCCGCGGAGGATCGCGGCGGCGGTTTCCGGCGCAATGATGTCCACGTAGATCCCCGTGGAGAACTCAAATCCGGCCGGGATGGAAAGCCGCGGCAGGACCTCTACGTGCCAGTGGTGGTACGAATGATCTCCGCCGTCGAGCGGCGCCTCGTGGATGAAAAAATTCAGGTCGGGATCGTTCACGTATTTCTTGAGCCGCTGCATGACGGATCGGAGGAGGAGCGCCACGCCGTCCGCAACCGCGCGCGGCGTTCGATAAAAATACGGCTGGTGGGATCTTGGCAGGATCCGCACCTCGAACGGCACCTTGGATGCGTAGGGCGCTATCGCGATCGCGTGCCGGTTCCCTGCGACGACGCGCGACCGCTCGGCCCGCGCGGCCTTTATGGCATTGCAGCGCACGCAGCGGCGGTGCGCTTTGAAATATGCCTTCGCGCCGGCGAGCGACCGCGCGCTGTGCGCTGGCACGAACGGCGTCGCGAGGATCTGGTAGTGCGGATGCCATACGGAGGCGCCGGCGTTCGGGCCCCAGTTGAAGAACGGGATTGCATAGACGATGCATCGGTCATCCGCCGCGCTCCGCAGCCGTTCCTGAAAGATGCCGAAAAGTTTTTTCGCGTCGGATGGCGGAAGGGCGGCGAAGTCCTTTGCGTGATCGCGCGTGACGACGAGCTCGTGCCGCCCGACGCCCGTCCGCGCCTTGAATATGCCGCGCCGGAGGGGCACGGAGCACTGCGCGCCGTGCGTCAAAATCGGATATTTGTTCTCGATGACCGCGATGCGCCAATCGCGCTTCCCTCCGCGCGCGCCTTCCGGAACGACCGCGATCGGCGGCCAGTTGCCGCTCTTTTTGAGGTTCTCGAACGGGCACGTTGCCACGGGCGACGGCGTGCGGGGCGGCCTCTTTTTCGCAAGAAACGCCGGCCGCGCGGCGCGGCCGGGAGCGATGATGACCCAGTCGCCCGACGAGGGATCTTGGTGGAATTCGCTCATGGCAGGTTTGCAATCCTGTTCCAATAATACCAATCAAGGACGTTCTTCGCTATCGGGACGGCGTTCAAGCTGCCCTGCTTGGCGTTCTCAACGAGGATGAGGAGCGCGATCTGCGGATGGTCGCAGGGCGCATAGCCGACGAAGAGCGCGTTCTCCTCGGTGTTCAGCTTGACCTGCGCGCTGCCGGTCTTCGCGCAGACCGGGAGCGGCAAGTCGTGGAGCAGGTAGGACGTGCCTTGCGGCGATGCCACGCCCTCCCGCATCCCCTGCTGCACTTGTTGTATTTCCGGAAGATACTGCGCGAGGTCCTCCGCTGCCTGCGGCGTGGAGGCGGCATTGAGGAACGGGTGCCAGATCGTCCCGCCGTTCGCGATCGCGGAAATGTAATCGAGAAGCTGGAGCGGCGTGAGGAGGAGATTGCCTTGGCCGATCGCAACGTTGTACGTGTCGCCGAGGAGCCACGGCGTTCCCTCCGCCGACTGCTTCCATGCGGGCGTGGGCAGGAATCCGCTTGCCTCGCCCGGAAGGTCCACGCCCGTCGGTTTCCCGAGGCCGAACGTTTGCCACCATTCGTGCAGGCGGTCGATGCCGAGGCCTTGGATGCCGTAGTCGCTCGGGTCGTTCAGGAGCGGCGTGGATCCAGGCGGCGAGCCGCCGCCCACGATATAGAAATAAACGTCGGAGGATTGCGCGAGCGCGGCGGCGAGGTCCACGCTTCCCTGGTACCGCCAATCCGCGTAGCGCGTCGGCGTGGAGGAGTTGTACGGATTTGGGACGAGGAGGTAGCCGGGCGAGAAGATCGTGCGTTCGGGCGCGATAACGCCATCCGCGAGCGCACCCACGGCGTCGAGCGGCTTGATCGTGGAACCAGGATTGTAAACGCCGTTCACAATGCGGTTGAAAAGCGGCTTGTCGGGCGAAGCGAGGAGCGCCGTGATCGCCGCGTTCGTGCTCGTGCCGGGATGCGAGAAAAGGTTGTTGTCGTAGCTCGGGAGGTCCACAAGCGCGAGGACCTTGCCGGTCGCGGGATCCATCGCGAGTCCCATGCCCACGGTGCGGCCGAGCGAAGCGAGGCCGCTTTTCAAAGCGCCGTAGAGCTCCGCTTGGAGGCCGCCGTCGATCGTGAGATGGATATCGCCGCCCACCTGCGGCGTCGATCGTTCGCTCTCGGCCAGCACCTTGCCGAACGCGTCCCCATACCGCACCGTGACGCCGGGTTTCCCGCGGAGCGTGCCATCGTAGAACGCCTCGATGCCCGCCTTTCCGATGGAATCGTCGGCGGTAAGCTGCGGGTCGGCCTTGAGGTCGCTCGCGGTCACGCGGCCGGTATAGCCGACGACCGAAGAGAAGATCGGCCCCTCGGGATATTCGCGGACGAAATCGTTTTCCACTTTGATGGTCGACAGGTCCGCTGCCTGGAGGTTCACGAGTGCCGCCGGCGCGAGGTTGTCCGCGAGGATGACCGGCGTCGCGAAGTTCGCGGCGCTCGCGGCGGCGATGCGCGAAGCAAGGTCCGCCGGAGCGATGCCAAGGACGCTGTCCGCAATGCCTGCGGTCGCCGCCTGGAGCGACGATGACGCATGGAGATACGCGCGGACGTCAAGCACCGCCGCGAAGGATGCCTTGCTTTCCGCGAGGACGTCGCCCTGAGCGTCATAGATGTCGCCGCGCGGACCGGGTATCTCCGCATATGCCGCTACGTTGTCCGCCGCGCGCGCGCGGTAATAAGCGCCATTCGCCCAATTCAAAAAAACGATCCGGCCGGCAACGGCGAGAATGGCGGCGGCAACCGCGATACCGAGGTACAAAAGCGGCCGGTTGCCGAGCGGCACCTCGGCGGCGGAGAGGTCGTGGCTCCAATCGTCGTTCAGCGAATCTTCGAACGCGACCTCATCAGTGCGGTTTGCGCGGCGCCTCATCGTCATGAGCATACCTCACGGGCGGCCGACGCGATAGAGCGGCAAAAAGACGATGGCGCCGAAAAGCTCCCCGGCGGCGAGATCGACAAGGAACGGCTGCCAGTGCGCCGCGAGCGCGGCCCACGGCGCGGCGGCGAAGGCAAGCGCGGCGAATCCGACAGCGATAGCTGCGGCGTTCAGGAACCATCCCGCCCAATGGAAAATGCCGCGCGAAAGGTATGCGGCGACAGGGAACAGCGCGAAGACAAGCATTTCCGCGCTCACCGCCGGCTGCCAGTTCACGACGAACACGGCGACGACGATGAGGAGAATGAGCTCCCAAAAGCCGAACACGAAGGCGAATGAAATGAGCGCAGCGAACGAAAGATCCACGAAAACGCCCGCCGATGCAAAAAGAAACTGGAAGAGGAGCGCAATGAAGAGGATGATGAGACCGGCAGAAAGCTTGAGCATGGCGCGGGCGGCGACGTTATTTCGCGATGAGGACCGACTGGATGGTATTGATGTCGTAAGCGAAGCCGAGCGGCGCTTCCTCAAAGAGGCGGTCGGGCGAGGTGCTCGTCGCGGCGACGACGGCGACGGGAAGGCCGTACGGGATGCCCGGAGCGGCGGTAAAGACGATGTCGCCGGGCATGACGTCCGCCGTCCTCACGATGGACGCCGCGCGCGGCGCGGCGCCGCCCTCAAGGAGCGCATCGTAACCGGCGCTTCCTATGCGCACCGCCATCTTGAAACTATCGTCGAAGACGGTGCGGACGAGCGCGGCCGCGGGAAACGTTTCGGCGACGACGCCGATGAAGACCCCTTGGAACGTCACGGCGTCCCCCGCCGCGACGCCGTCGTTCGCACCGGCGTTGACCAACAATTCGTTCTTGAAATTCAGCGGATAGCGGGAGTAAACCACCGCGCGTATGTCGTTCGGCGGGTCCTGCGGCAGCTGCGCGGCGATGTTCCGGAGCTCGGCGAGCTGCGCCTTCAAGCTCTCGTTCTCTGCGGCAAGCGATGCGGCGCCGTCCGAGGCCGCTGCAGATGTCCCCGCGCCGCCGGCCGGCCCGAGGGCGCCCGCCGCAAGCCACTGCCGCACCCGCCATCCGTAGGACGGCTCAAAGACGATGAAGACGGCGAAAATGGCGATGACGGCGATGAGGAACGGGCGGTCGCGCCTTTTCACGGTTTACAGGTTGATGGAAAGCGGTTTCAAGGGGTTGTCCATGAGCTCGCGGTGCGCGTCGAAGTTGTCCACGATCTGCCCCAAGCCGCGCGCGACGCAGGTCAAGGGATCGTCCGCGATGCGCACCGGCACGTTCGTATCCTTCTCAAGAAGATCGCCGAAGCCGCGGAGGAGCGCGCCGCCGCCGCAAAGCGTGATGCCTTGGACGAGGACGTCGCCCGCGAGCTCCGGCGGGGCCGCTTCGATCACTTCATGCACCGCATCGATCACCGCGCGGAGCGACTTCCCGAGCGCCATGCGCGCGTGGTTGTTCCGCATGCCGATCTCGCGCGGCAGGCCGGTCGTCATGTCGCGGCCGCGGATCGGCACCTCCAGCCGCTCGTCGATCGGCATCGCGGAGCCGACCGCGATCTTCGCGAACTCCGCCGTCGGCTCGCCGATCGCCAAATGGAACTCGTCCCGCACGAAGCGGATGATGTCTTCGTTGAATTTGTCGCCCGCGATCTTCAGGGTCCGCGCAACGACCGTTCCGCCCATCGCAATGACGGCAATGTCCGTCGTTCCGCCCCCAATGTCCACGATGAGGTTCGCCGAAGGCGCCGCGATGGGAAGGCCGGCGCCCAGTGCCGCCGCGGTGGGCGACTCCACGAGATATACCTTCGCGCAGCCGGCGTTCAAGGCCGCGTCCTCCACCGATTTCCGCTCCACCTCCGTCAGGTTGTTCGGGATCGCAAGCACGGCGCGCCGGTACGAGGCGATGGCGCTCGCCTGCGGACGGCGCAAAAAGTGCCGGAGCATCTCCTCCGTCATTTCAAAATCGGAGATGACGCCGTTCACGAGAGGGCGCACGACGTTGATGTGCGCCGGCGTCCGGCCGAGCATCCGCTTCGCGTCTTCGCCCACGGCGAGGATGTGGTTGGTTTTCGTATTGATCGCCGCGACCGACGGCTCGTTCACGACAATGCCCTTGTTTTTGATGTAGATGAGGGAATTGGCCGTCCCGAGGTCAATGCCAATATCCTTGAAAACGTTAGCGAAGAGCGCCATGCCGGTGCGTTTTTAATGCTTCTTTAATTTTCGGATCGCTTCATGAAGTTCCATGACCTCTGCTTCCACGACCTCTGCTTCCCCGCCCGCCGCGCCGCGCTTTTTCACCTCCACCCTGCCGCCGCCCGTCTTCGGGCTCACGACCATGCGCCACGGGATGCCGATGAGGTCCGCCTCGGCGAACTTTTCGCCTGCCGAGAGGTCCCTGTCGTCGTAAAGTACTTCAATTTTTTCCTTTTGTAAAGCGGCGTAGGCCGCGCCGCCGTCCGCGCCGCCGAGCGCAAGGAGGTGCGCGCCGAACGGCGCCACGGACGCCGGCCAGACGATGCCGCGCTCGTCGCTCATGACCTCCACGATCGTCGCCATCACGCGCCCGAGGCCGATGCCGTACGAACCCATCACCACGAACTTTTTCGCGCCCTGCTCGTCGGTGAACTGGAGGTTGAACGCTTCGGCATATTTCGTGCCGAGCGGGAAAATGTTCCCGACCTCTATCGCCTTTTTCTCGGCGACCGTCCCGCCGCACTGCGGGCACTTCGCGCCGTTTTTCAATTTGGAAATTTCCTTGTTCTCCGCATAGCCGCATTTTTCGCAGAGGGAGATCGTATCCTCGCCCGCGTCCGCAACCACTTGGAATTCGTGCGTGTTCGCCGCCGTGAAATCGCCGCCGGCGGCGAGCGTGTAGTGCGCCGCAAGGCCGCACCGCGTAAAGATCTTTTTATACGCCTCCGCCACCCGCGCGTAATACCGGTATAGGTCGGCCTCGGACGCATGAAAACTGTATAGGTCTTTCATTAAAAATTCGCGGCCGCGAAGAAGGCCGGACTTCGCGCGCGGCTCGTTCCGGAACTTCGTCTGGATCTGGTAGGCCGCGAACGGCAGGTCTTTATATGAACTTACATATTTCGCCGCAATCTCGGCCATCAGCTCCTCGTGCGTCCAGCTGATGTTGTACGGCGGCTCTTTCGGCGCCGCGCCGCTCTTTTCACCGCCACTCGCGCCATCCCCGCCCGTGCTGTCTCCGCCCGAGACCACTTTAAAGACCACCGGCACATCCCAGCGCCCCGACGCTTTCAAGTAGTGCTTGTCGTGGAGCGCCGCCATGAAGAGCTCCTGCCCGCCGATCGCGTCCATCTCTTCGCGGACGATGTGCGCGATCTTCTGGATGACGCGCCAGCCGAGCGGCAAAAAAGAATAGACGCCCGCCGAGTTCTTATAAATAAAACCGGCCCGCGCGAGGAGCCGGGCGTTCTTCGCAACCTCGTCCTTCGGCGCCTCCCGCGCAACCCGCGTGAAGAGTTCCGATTGCTTCATCCCCTAGAGAATATCACCGAACCGCGCGGAGGGCAAAGCTATTCGCCGTTGTTTTCGAGCGCGGTAACGCGCCGGTCGAGCACGGCCAGGTCTTTCACGTCCGCTTTCCTGTCCAACTTCGCGTTCATCACTTTTACGTCCGACTTTATCGCGATAATATCGACCGCCATGTCCTTAAGCGTTTCGGTATGTTCACCTAAGGTAATTTGTATGCCGTCAATGCGTTTCTCAAGATGATCAAAGCGCTCGTCAACCGCCTTAAATCGACCGTCTATATATTCCGTATACACTCCAAGAACGCGACCCGTCTCCTCTCTTATCGTGGTCCGCACCTCGCTGAAAAATTCTTCTTTTTCTATTTTTTCCATGGCCGCAATCATACCATATCAAGATTAAAACAAGGTTAAAGAATAACGCCGCCGCCGAGCATCTCGCCGTCCTCGCCGTAGAACACCGCCGACTGCCCCGGAGCAACGAACTTTTGGGACTCCGAGAACGCCAAGCGGTACTGAACGGCCTGCGCGCCGCCCACCCCGCCTCCGCCATGCGGCGTGCGCAAGAGTTCCGCCGGCGCAAGCGGTTGCCGGTAGCGGACGCGCGCCAAAACCGCCCCCCCCGCCGGCTGGCCAATGAAGTTCACGCCGGCAAGGTTCAGCTCTTTCACATAGAGCGCCGAATGGTCGTTTCCCTCCGCAACCGTGACGGTGTTCGTAGCCGTATCCTTCGCGGCAACGTAGAACGGCCTGCGCGCGACCGCGCCGCCGGTCTTTGGGAACTTGAAGTCCGCATCCAGATGCCGCTGGCCGATCGTGTAAAACTCCGCGCCGGAATGCTCGCCGATCTGCTTGCCGGCGATCGTCACGAGCGCCCCGCGCCGCGCGGGAATGTACTGCTTCAAAAAATCTCCAACCGAAACCTTGCCCAAGAAGCAGATCCCCTGCGAATCCTTTTTCTCCGCCGTCGGCAGGCCCGCGCGGCGGGCAAGCGCCCTGACCTCCGGCTTCAAGTAACCGCCGATCGGGAAAAGGCAATGCGCAAGCTGCGCCTGCGCGAGCGTCCAGAGAAAATACGATTGGTCCTTGTTCGCGTCCTTCGCCGTAAACAGCCGGAGGTTGCCGGCCGCGGGCGCGCCGGCTTCGCCGGCAAGCCGCACATAATGCCCCGTTGCCACGCAATCCGCGCCCGCCGCAAGCGCGCGCGCGAGGAACAGCCCGAACTTTATCTCGCGGTTGCACATCACGTCCGGGTTCGGCGTGATGCCCGAGCGGTAGCCCTCTATCATATAATCCACCACGCGCCGCCGGTATTCCTCCTCAAAGTCCCAGACGTAGAAGGGGATGCCGAGCGCCTCCGCCACCCGCCGCGCGTCCTCCGCATCCCGCTCGGCGCAACCGTCCAGGTTGTACGAACGCATGAAAACGCCGACCACTTCGTGGCCTTCGTTTTTTAACAGCATTGCCGCGACGGAGCTGTCCACCCCGCCCGACATCCCGACGAAGACCTTAAGTTTAAGAGGGGTATTTGATTTTTGCTTGTTCCAAATTCTTGCCATATTCGTTTCGTTCACCGGCCCGAGGGTGGCTCCGGCGTTAAAGGTTCCAGGGATGTCAGCTTTGACCAGTTCCCGTTCGTGAATCTTAGTGGGGAGCGGGATGGTGGCGAAAATCTTCACGTGTTCGCCGTCTATCGCCACCTCGTCGATGACGAGTTTTATAATATCCTTTTTGAGCCGTTCTGTCGATTTAACGGCGAAGCGGGCTGGAGGAGATTAAGCGCA
>CAZDJP010000007.1:0-1869 GCA_964505865.1 uncultured Candidatus Saccharibacteria bacterium | reverse complement strand
CAGTAACATATTATTTTTGTTTTTTCGCTTCATTCCTTGCTCTCTCGACCATAAACCGCACACCCTCGCTCATATTTTCGTTCTCAAGGTGAATGTCCGGATGACGTTCTTGAAATACGCGGTAGATTTCATCCGCAAATGCCTGTCCGACAAGAGGCACATTCTCGTAATCGAACATAATCACTTTGAATTTATCGAGCCCTTCCAAAATTCTCCTGGCTTGGGACCTGGAAATATGAACACCTCCCGACGTGAAAAGTCTTACTCGAATTTCGGTTTTGTCGAAGCCGTAATCGCTTTCACTGTTTAAGTTAGTGTATTTTTTGAAGACGTCATTCAGGTGACGATCCGAATCCGCACTAATCTTGAAAACGACCCTCGTACCTCGTTTGATGGCAGAAGCCGCTCGCGCGGATATATCTCCCGCAAGATTATCAATCGAAAGCATCTGACCGAAACTATCCAACGCGAACTTATCCCCCGCCTTGGAAGTAAAGAAGATGCCCTCGCCGGAATGGGATTTCGGCATTGTCGTTGTCTTACCTTTGAGTAAATCCTGAATTGCTTCGATCTCCGATTTGAGATTTTTCTTTTTCATGATGTTGCGAAACACGCCAACACCGGCATCATTCACGATGAACGAAAGAAGTTTGTCCCGCATAGTCACTTCCACGGATATTATTTTCGATCCGGAATGCTCAATCGCATTATTGAACATTTCCGAAAACGCGAAGGTAAAAATGCTACGCACGTTTTCCGGTAGATCTTTGAGTTGCGGCAGTTTATCCTCGATTTCGAGAAATACCCGATGCTCTTCAAGCGATTTGTTGGTGTATTGTTTTTTGAAAACATTCGGAACGACTTCCGGATGTTCCGCCATGTACGCTTTGGAAACGTAAAAGGCGTATCGAGTTGACCCGACTTTAATAACCTTCTCTTCCGCGACAAGTTCGGAAATAACCAGATTGACATACTGGCGGGATACTCCGATAGCTCCGGTAACTTCTCGCGAGGTGGTCTTCCCTTGTCGCTCTATCAGCTCTAAGATTTTTTCCTTATTATTCATAAGCAACTCTATTGTAAACCAATCTAATTTCTATTGTCAAGCCATTGTCAACTATCCTATTTTGTCCAGTTAAATCACTGTAGTGGACAAAATAAGGACTTTTTGAACCGCCGTCCACATTTTATATACCTAAGACGTGTTGGTCTAAAAACGGACCGCCGCCGCCAGTTTAAATCCGCTCCACGTAGTCGCCGGTTTGGGTATTAATGCGGATCGTGTCGCCCTCGTTGATGAAGAGCGGGACGTTCACGCTCGTACCCCCTTCAATGACGACGGCCTTGGAGCCGCCCTGCGCCGTGTTGCCTTTGATGGACGGCGGCGCCGTGAGCACCTTGAAATCCATTTTCACGGGCAAGTCCACGGTGATGACCTTGTCGTTATAGACCACGGTCGTCACTTTCGTGTTCGGCGTTAAGAATTTTCCGCGGTCGCCCAAGAGCTCGCCTGAAAGAGCGAATCGATTTTTCGGATCCCCCTCCTCGTGGAACCAATACTCGCCCTTGCTCGCGTAAATGAATATCGCGTTCTTTTTTTCTATCTCCGCTTCCTCGAACATGTCGCTCGCCTGGAAATTACGGTCCAAAAGTTTCCCCGTCATCAGATTGCGGATGCGCGTCTGCACGACCGCCTTCCGCTGCTGCATGCGCAAAAAATGCGTTTCAAGCACCTCGTATGGCGCCCCCTCGTAGATGAACAAAACTCCTTTCGTAAGGTCAGTATAGGACAACATGACGGGAAGATGATATATCAAAAATAGATCTAGCGCAACACTCTGGCAAAATACAAAAGGGCAGCGCTTTGCC
>CAZDJP010000006.1:0-15759 GCA_964505865.1 uncultured Candidatus Saccharibacteria bacterium | reverse complement strand
CCGCGCGGCGCTCCGGAGCGCCGCGCGGAGCTCGGCGCGGTCCTTCACGATGAACATGTGCTGGCTCAAAGAGCCGCGGCGGGGCTTTACGACGACGGGGAAGCCGAGCGACTCCGCGAAGCGGGTTGCCGCGCCTTTCCGGAACCAGGAAAACGCCCGCCCGGGTGCGACGGGATAGCCGCGCTTCGCGAGCGCTTGCTTCACGAGCCATTTGTCGTCAGCGACGATCGTGTTCGCGGCGGCGCCCGGCAAGCGGTCAAACTCCTCTACGCGGCCGTTCGCATGCATCCGGAAGAAGGTGAGATACCCGAACGGCCCGCGGAGCGCTTCAAAGTCCATGCCCCGCCGCCGGCCGTGTTCTATAAAAAGGGCGGCGATGGGGTTGATATCGCTGAGCGCGAATTGCTTTTCGCGCCGCACGATGCCCATGGCGGCGAGCATGTCGGTGATGGTCTTATCGTTGAACCGCTTCGCAAGGAACGCCGGCGTGATCGGGTCAAAGAGCGGGAAGAACCAGAGCGCCATGAGGTCGTCCAGCCAGTTCTCCAAATGGTGCGGCGCAAAAGGCGCGCAATGTTCGCAGGCGGCCATGGCAGTGGTACGCCTTCATTGTGGCAGCTTCGCGCGATGATGTAAACTGAAAGCATGAAGATCGCCGCGATCATCATCCTCGCCGTCATTCTCATCCTCGTCGCGGGCCGCGTCTACGCCTTTTTCGCGCAAGAACGGCAGCTTTCCGCCGACCTCGCGGATATCCAAAGCCGCCTCGCGAAAGCGAAAACCGACGAGGCGGGCTTGCAGGCGGAGGTGCAGTATCTCGCGAACCCGCTCAATCTGGAAAAGGAACTGCGCGCAAGGTTCAACTACAAGAAGCCCGGCGAGACGATGATCGTCATCGTGCCGGAGGGGACGTCCACGGCGGCGACCACGACGGCGGCGACCACGACCGGTGGCTAAAGGACGCAAACAATTGATAGATGGCTTGGTGGCGGATGGTTATCTCACGACGCCGGCGATCATCGCGGCATTCCGCGCGACGGACCGGAAGGATTTCGTGCCGCCCGCGCTCGCGGACGAGGCGTACGGCGACTATCCGCTCCCGATCGGCTTCGGCCAGACCATCTCGCAGCCCTTGACGGTCGCCATCATGCTGGAGCTCTTGGCGCCGCGCGCGGGGGAGAACATTCTGGAGATCGGCTCCGGTTCCGGCTGGCAGACGGCGATCCTCGCGCATATCGTGAGCGGAGGCGCCGCCGCGCGCGGCGGCAACGGCCGCGTGACGGCGATAGAGCGCATTCCAGAACTCGCGGCGATGGGAGAAGCGAACGTCGCAAAATACTCCTTTATAAAGAGCGGCGTCGCGGAGATGGTCCGCGGCAACGGTGCAATGGGATTCGCGCCGGGCGCCCCCTACGACCGGATCATCGCCGCGGCCGCCGCGGCGCGCGGGATCCCGCGGGCGTGGAAGGACGAACTCCGCGTCGGCGGCCGCATCGTCGCGCCCGTTGGACAAGCTGTCGTCGTTTCGGATAAAATGGCGGAGACGGAATTCCGGCAAACGGAGCATCGCGGGTTCAGCTTCGTGCCGCTCGTGGAAGATTGAGCGCCGGAGTGACAGTGCTGCGGGATTAGTACAGTGGCAGTACGCCTGCTTCCCAAGCAGGAGACGCGAGTTCGATCCTCGTATCCCGCTCAGAGGCAAATGGTAGAATAACGTAATGGCACAGCCGCGGGCGCCGCGCAAGGGGAAACTGCGGAACCGTATCTTCATCGCGATATTGATCGGCCTCATCCCGGCCGCCGTTGCCGCGGCGTTCGGCGTCTACGCGGTGGCGGCATCGCACCGCGCGGATGTCGCGCGCCTGGAATCGGCCGTGCTCGAAGAGACGGCGGCGGAGATAACGTCGTATGTGAACGGGCAGATCTTGAGCGCGCCCGCCGTGATCACGCCGACCGGTTCCGGCATCGGAACGGATGTCGCGGCGCAGCAATTTGCCCTTGAGCAGACGCTGCGCGCGCTGCCGTTCGTCCAATCGGAGTCGTTCGTGAACCTGTTCGGCGCGGAGACCGCGCGCGTGGATCGCGCGCATCCGGACGGCTACCCGAGTTCGTCGCTGCGCGACCTCTCCGCTTCGCCGGCGTTCCAGGCGGCGCGGGCGGGGAACTATTATCTCGGCGCGGCCTCGTACGGGCCGCAAGGCCCCTCGGTCGCGTTCGCCGCTCCCGCGCGGGATGCGGGCGGCAACCTTTTCGCGGTGACCATGGGCGTCGCGAGCTTGTCGCAGGTGCAAAAGATCGTCGCGGCCGCGAAGGTAGGCGGGAGCGGCTACCTTTACTTGGTGGATGGCGCGGGCAACGTGATCGGCGGCGGCGGGCCGGTGGGGGCCGCGGCGGCGGCGAACGCCATCGCAGGCGCGACGAGCGGGCCCGCGAGCATCGTGAACGAGCCCATCGTAGAGAAGGTCGTGGGCGGCGCGTCGCTCGCGACGGCCGACACGCAGATGGATTACAGGAACATCGCGGGCGTTCCCGTCGTTGCGGCGGCGGAACCCGTCGCGCCGTACGGCTGGGGGCTCGTGGCCGAATGGCCGACCGCCGAAGCGGACGCGGTCGTGAACCAGCTTTTCGTCCAAAGCGCCATCGTGCTCGGCATCATCCTTCTCCTCGTGCTTGCGGTGGCGGCCTTCCTCGGCGGGCACATCGCGCGGCCGGTCGCAAAGCTCCGCGAGGCCGCCGCGCGCGTGGCGCAGGGCGACCTGAAGGAGGGCGTCGCGATCGCGACCGGCGACGAGCTGGAGAGCCTCGGCGATTCGTTCAACGATATGATGCAGGGCCTCAAGCGGCTCGAAGAATTGAAAGACGAGTTCGTCTTCGTCGCGGCGCACGAGCTCCGGACGCCGGTGGCGGCGATGAAGGGATACCTTTCGCTCATCCTGGACGGGACGACGGGTGCGGTGAGCGATGCGGCGAAACAGTATATCGAAAAGGTGATCGCGTCGGATGACCGATTGGCGCAGCTCGTGAACGATCTTTTGGAGGTCGCGCGGTCGGAGGCGGGGCGGCTTACGATCAAAGTGGCGCCGACGGACATCGCGCCGCCGGTGCGCGCGACGTTTGACGAGCTCAAGTCGCTCGCCGACGGAAAACAGGTGAAGCTCGTCTATGAGCCGCCGGCGGACCTGCCGAAGGTGATGGCGGATGCCGACCGCATCCGCGAGGTGATGGTGAACCTTGTCGGGAACGCCATTAAATACATGGGCGGCGCGGGGACGGTGACCGTTTCTCACGAAGTGGAAAACACGCCCGCCGGCAAGGAGCTCGTGACGCGCGTCGCGGACACCGGCCTCGGCATTTCGAAAGAAGCGCAGGCGAAACTGTTCACGAAATTCTATCGCGCGCAGACCGAGAAGACGCGCGACATCACGGGCACCGGCCTCGGCCTTTTCATCGTGCGGGAGATCGTAGAGAAAATGGGCGGCACGATCGCCGTCCGATCGGAGGAAGGAAAGGGCGCGACGTTCAGCTTCGGCTTGCCCGTCGCGGCGGCTTCATAGGGGAAACCAGCCGTTTTCATTGCGGCAGCCGTTTTTCTGGCATACACTCATGGCATAGTCATGCCCTCCCCCACGACGGATCTCATCAAAAGTAAATTGGACATCGTGGAGTTTTTGCGCGGCTATTTGACGCTCACGCCAGCCGGCAAGAACTTCAAAGCGCTCTGCCCGTTCCACCGCGAGAAGACGCCGTCCTTCATGGTATCGCCCGAACGGCAGTCGTGGCACTGCTTCGGGTGCAACACGGGCGGCGACATTTTCGGGTTCGTGATGCGCTATGAGAATGTGGAGTTCGGCGAGGCGCTCCGGATGCTCGCGGAGAAGGCGGGCGTGGAGCTGCGGCGCGAGAATCCGGCGGAGTACCGGTACGCCGGCCTCCTCTACGACCTGAACGATGCGGCGAAGGAATATTTCATGAAGGCGCTCGCGGCGGCGCCGGTCGCGCGCGAATATCTCGCGTCGCGCGGGCTCGCGCCGGAGACGGTGGAAACGTTCGAACTCGGTTGGGCGCCCGACGAGCCGGAGGCGCTCTCCATGCATTTGCTGAACGGTGGCGCCGCGCCGCAGGACCTCCTCCAGGCGGGACTTTCCATAAAGACCGGGCGCGGCTTGATGCTCGACCGCTTCCGCGGCCGCATCATGTTCCCGATCCACAACCACCTTGGCCGCGTGGTCGGCTTCACGGGCCGCATCCTGCCGCAGATAGAAAAAAAGATCGCGGAGCGGCGCGCGCCGGGAGGCGGCGGCATGGATGTCGCGAAGTATGTGAACAGTCCTGAGACGCCCATCTTCCAGAAATCCAAGCTCCTGTACGGTTTTTGGAAGAGCAAGGATGCCATCCGCGAGGCAAAAGCCGCGTTCCTCGTGGAGGGCCAGATGGATTTTTTGATGGCATGGCAGTCGGGCGTCGCGAATGCCGTCGCGAGCTCGGGCACGGCGCTCACGGCGGACCATCTGCGCGCCTTGCGCCGCCTGGCCGACGCGCTTGTCGTCGCTTTTGACAGCGATGCCGCCGGAATGGATGCCGCCGAGCGTGCGATAGACCTTGCCGAGGCGAACGATTTCGACGTGAAGGTCGCGGTGGTCGGGGGATTCAAGGACGCGGCGGATGCGGCGCAGGCGGATCCGGCGAACATCCGGAAAATGTACGACGCGGCGGCGCCCGCGCCCGCGTTCTATTTTGAAAAATATCTGCCGGGCGCGGGCGCCGGTCCGGCCAACGCCGCCGCGCTCAAAACGCGGGAGGGCTTGCGCGCCCTCCGCGCGGTGCTCGCGAAACTCGCGAACATCGCAAGCCCGGTGCTCCGCGATTCATGGTTCAAAGAGCTCGCCTCGCGCACGGGCATACAAGAAAAAACGCTGATGGAAGAGGCGGAAAAGGCGCGTGGCGGCGCGGCGCCGGCGGCGGCGGGCATTCCCGTTGATGCGGCCGCCGCGCCGCGCCGCGCCGCCACGCGCGCCGAGCTCATTGCCGAGGAACTTTTCGCCGCCGCGCTCGCGAAAGGCGACATCGCGGAGATCGATGATTGCGCGGAATACCTGGATCCGGCGCAGAAAGAGATGCTGCGGCTTTTGAAGAGCGGCAAGCGGAAGAGCGACGACCCGTCGCTCGACGAGGCGCTTGGCCTCGTCATCCTGCGCGCGTCGGGAGAGCGGTCCGATGAAGAGATCGGCGCGTTGAAACGGGAGCTCGCCAAAGAATTCTATAAAGAACGGCGCGCCATCCTCGCGCAAGCGGTAAAGAACGCCGAAGCGCGCGGCGACGAATCGGAGCTCAAAGCCGCCCTCGCCGAGTTGAAAAACCTTACCGCGCAGTTGTCAAATGAAGAAAAGTAGCCCATAATTGAGTATTACTTGATGTATTCTCTATGAAGAAGGGGCGTAAAATGCACAAAAAGCCCGGGAAGACCGGAGCGGCGTGGCAGCATGCCGCCCGCAAAACGGCGCGGAAAACAACGGCGAAGGCCGGAGCTGCCGCAACGAAGGTGCCGAAGAAAACGAAGAAGCCGAAAAGACCTCTCTCCAAGCTTGAGCGGGGACTTGCGAAACACGCCGCGGAGGTCAACGAGCTCGTGGAGCGCGGGCGGCCGCGCGGCTTCGTGACGGACAACGAGATCCTCTATTATTTCCCGAACGTGGAGGACAATGTCGCGCTCCTTGACGAGGTGTACAACCGTCTGGAACAGGCGGGCATCAAGGTGATCGAAACGAGCGCCCTCATCGACCTTGCGAAGGAGGAGAGCGGCGCAAGCATCGACGATGCGCTCGCATTCGAAGGCGAGGTGCCCGACGCGGTGCAGATGTATCTGAAGGAGATCGGGAAGACGCCGCTGCTTACGAAGGACGAGGAGCGCGAGCTCGCGAAGCGCGCCGAGAAGGGCGACGAGGAGGCGCGGCAGAAGCTCATGAAGGCGAACTTGCGGCTCGTCGTGTCCATCGCGAAGCGCTACGTGAACCGCACGCCGCACCTTTCCATCCTTGACCTCATCCAGGAGGGCAACATCGGCCTCTCGCGCGCGGTGGAAAAATTCGATTATCGCCGCGGGTTCAAATTCTCGACGTACGCGACCTGGTGGATCCGGCAGGCGATCACGCGCGCCTTGGCCGACCAGTCGCGGACCGTGCGCATTCCGGTCCATATGGTGGAGACGATCTCCAAATACACGCAGGTGCGCCGTCAGCTCATCCAGGAATTGGGACGCGACCCCTTGGCGGAGGAAGTGGCGGCGGAGATGGGCATCGATGTGGACAAAGTGCGCCACATCCAGAAGATCTCCCAGGAAGTGCTCTCTATTGAAACGCCGATCGGCGACGAGGAGGATTCCACGCTTTCTGATTTCATCCCCGACGAAAGGAATGCGACGCCGTCGCAGCTCACCGCGCGCGCGATGCTCCGCGACCTCATCCGCGAGATCATGGTGGACCTCACGGACCGCGAGCAGCAGATATTGAAGATGCGGTTCGGCCTGGACGACGGCGTGAGCCATACGCTTGAAGAGGTCGGCAAGGCGTTCGGCGTCACGCGCGAGCGCATACGGCAGATAGAAGCGAAGGCGCTTGAGAAGGTGCGCGAGCACAGCAAGGCGCCGGCGCTTGAAGGGTTTGAAAGCTTGACCTAACGCGCCACGCTGCGCCGCGCCGACCATGGAGACCGCCCGGATCCGGGAAAAGTTCAAGGAGTTTTTCAAGGAACGCGGCCACGCGTGGGTGCCGTCGTCGTCCCTCGTCCCCGACGACCCGTCGGTCCTCCTCACGACTGCCGGCATGCAGCAGTTCAAGAAGTATTACACGGGCGAGCGGGATCCGCTCGCAGATTTCAAGGACGCAGAAGGCAAGCCGACGCGGAATGCCGCCTCTATCCAGAAGTCCTTCCGCACCTCGGACATCGACGAGGTGGGCGACGAGTCGCACCTCACGTTTTTTGAGATGCTCGGCAATTTCAGCTTTGGAGGCTATTTCAAGAAGGAAGCGATCCGCTACGGATATGATTTCATCACGAACAGGGACTGGATGGGGCTTGAGATCGAATATGTGACGGTGTTCGATCCGGCGAAGGTCGCGGCGGAGGATTGGCGGAAAAGCGTGCCGTTCGACGAGGAGTCGTATCGCGTCTGGAAGGAGGAGATCGGCTTGCCGGAGGCGAAGATACGGCGGGCGGGCGCGGATAATTTCTGGGGGCCGACGGGGACCGAGGGGCCGTGCGGGCCGACGACGGAGATCTACCTGAAGGACGCGCAAGGGAAAGCGGTGGAGATCTGGAACATCGTGTTCAACGAATATTACTGCTCGGCGGATCGGAAGCTCGCGAAGCTCGGGACGCCGGGCGTGGACACCGGCATGGGCTTTGAACGGCTCGCCATGGTGTCGCAGGGCGCGCCGACGATTTTCGAGACGGACCTTTTCGCGCCGATCATGGAGACGGTGCCCGGCGATCTCCCCGCGCGCGAGCGGCGGATCGTCGCCGACCATGCGCGCGCCATCGCCTTTCTGGTCTCGGACGGCGTCCGGCCTTCCAATAAAGGGGCGGGGTACGTCCTGCGCCGGCTCATGCGCCGCGCGATATACGAAACGGGTTCCGCCGCAGACGCTTTTATTAAAAAAACATTAAGCGAGGTTGTCGAGCAATGCGCGCAGTCCTATCCTTCATTGGATCGCGGGGCGATCATAGCCGCAATGGAAGCGGAGAACGAAAAATTCCAGAAAACGCTCGCCACCGGGCTGAAGGAGTTGCGCAGGATCCCCGAAGTCGGCGCCCCTGAGGCGTTCAAGCTCTATGAATCCTACGGGCTGCCGTTCGAGGTCATCAAGCGGGCGGCGGGCGACCGCGCGAAGGGGTTGTCCCGCGAAGCGTTTGACGACGAGTTTGAAAAACACCGGGCGGTTTCGCGCGCGGGCGCCGAAAAGAAGTTCGGCGGACACGGGCTTCTCTTGGACACGGGCGAGCTGAAGGCGGGGAACGAGGAAGAGATGGAAAAAGTGCTGCGGCTGCACACGGCGACGCACTTATTGCAGCGGGCGCTCCGCGAGACGCTCGGCGCCGAGGTGCGCCAGATGGGATCGGACATCACGCCGGAGCGGACGCGGTTTGACTTTTCGTTCCCGCGGAAGATGACGTTGGAAGAGATCGAGCGGACGGAGGCGCTCGTGAACGAGAAAATAAAAGAGGACCTGCCGGTGGCCTTCGAGGAAATGCCGAAGGCCGAAGCGGAGCGGCTGGGCGCCTTGCACTTTTTCAAGGAGAGATATCCCGACAAGGTGAAGGTGTACTACGTCGGGCGCGACCTCGCGTCCGCATGGAGCAGGGAGTTCTGCGGCGGGCCGCATGTCGCGCATACGGGCGCGATCGGCCGGTTCCGGATCGCGAAGGAAGAGGCGGTAGGCGCGGGCGTGCGCCGCATCCGCGGGATCGTGGAATAGCGTCGCCGTGCTACAATGAAATCGTGAAACTGGATCTCCTCCGGCCAAAGGAAAAGTTCCTCGTGCTGGAGATCGGGCCGCGCGGGACGGACGGGCTGTTTTTGAGCGTGGACGAGGATAGGAACATTACTTTGGAAAAGCTTATTGAGGGCGCGCCGCTTGAGCGGTTCCTCGCATCGCCCGCGCGGAAGCTCGCGCAGAAATCGTGGGAGGGGAAGCATTTGTTCGACGGCCGCCGCCGCGTCGTCGCGGCGGCGGGACCGTCCCTCGCGACGACGATCCCCGTCCCGCTCGCGCTCGCGCGCGATCATGCGAACAGAAAAACGCGCATCACGATCGCGGAACTGGAAAACCTCATTGCGCAGGCGATGGCAAGGGTCTTCAACGGTTGCCGCGCCGAAGCGGCGAGGCGCTTCGGCGCGGGCGAGCTCGATGCCGTCCTCGTCGGCGCCGCCGCAAAGCGGTTTGCGGTGGACGGGAGGCCGCTTGCGAGCCCCGTCGGCTTTGCGGGGAAAAACATTACGCTCGTCCTTGAGTTCACCTTCGCCGTCCGCGCGCTTTTCGATGCGCTCGCGCCGTTTTTCAGTTCGCCGGAAGGCCTGTTCTTCGCTGAGGCGCCGCAAGCGCATCTTCGGGCGCTCTCCCGCGTGCGGAAATTGCCGCTCAACCTCGTCGTCGCGGATGGCGCGGAAAACGCTGCGCTCTATCTCCTCATGCAGCCGACCGGCGCCTACGATGTGCTCTACCGCGAGGAGCTCCATTGGTCGTTTCCGATGATCGAGCAAGCGATCGCGGAGGCGTTCGCGGTGGACGGGCGGACGGCGGGCGAATTGTACTGCCTCTACCATCGCGGCGAGCTGTCGCGCGCCGCCGCCCGCGTTTTCCGGAAAGCGGCGGCGCCGGCGCTCGCGGCGTTCTCGCGCGAGATGGAGCGGAAGAAAACGGCAGGGCCGGTCTACCTGGACATGCCCCATCCGCTCGCGCCGGCCGACGGCACCGCTGTCTTTGAAAAACATCCGATGGGGGAACTCCTCGACGAGCTCGGTTGCACGCTCTCGCCTGGCGGCGCGTATGGAACGATCATGGGCGACGAACGGCGGCGGGAAGTGCTCCGGCCGCTTCTCTATTTCATTGAGGCGTATTTCGACCGCAGCGGTTCGTCCATCAACCGGAAGCTCCGGCGGCGGCTCCACTGGCTCGTGACGTAGCGCGAACGCCGCCGCTTGCTGTGCTATAATTTGTATGCATGAAGAAGATCACCGTTGATAAGGAAGAAGGCGTTGCGGAGGTCATCGAACGCGCCCTCGGGGCGGAGGACGACGAGGTCGCCATCGTCGTGCCGACGGGATCCGCCCTCGGCCGGTCGATCGCCAATTTCCACCTTTTGAAGCGCGAGGCGGACGCGGCAGGGAAGACCATCGTCGTGGAATCGGTGGACGAGAACATCCTCGCGTTCGCGAGGGAGAGCGACCTGGATGCGAGCCATCCTCTTTGGCGCGGCGTGCGCGGCGCGGGCGGCGTGTCGGACATCATTCCCGCGGGCGGGGAAGGCGCCGAGCTTGCGGCCATGGCGTCCGTGCGGCCGGCCGCGAAGCGGCGCGGCGCGGCGAAGGCGGGCAAAAAGAAAACGGAGCCGACGAAGCTCGTCGTCCGCGACGAGAGCGACGAGGAAGAATGGCGCGGCGAAGGGGAAGGAGGAGAGACGGGAGAAGCATCCGGAGCTGAAGCGGGGGAAACGTCCGAGGCCAATGCGACCTTTGACGACGAAGGATCGGCCGCATTCGAAGAAAAGGAGAGCCGTTTTTTCCGCCGGCGCAGCGCGCCCGAATTGAGCGAGGATGAAAGCGATGAGGGGAAGGAAAGCCGTCCGCGGCGCTCCGGGCGGTTGAGGGCCGTCTGGTGGGCCGTCGGCATCGTCGCCGTCGTCCTCGTCTCCCTCGGGATCCTCACGTGGTCCTTCGGCCGCGCCGCGATCGCGATCACCTTCCAAAAGACGCCATGGAGCTATGAGGGGAATTTCATCGCGGATAGATCTGCCGGCGCGGCGGACGCGGCGAACGGCGTGATCCCTGCGCAAGCGTTTTCGGCGCAAAAGAACGCCACCGAGCTTTTTCCCGCCTCGGGCAGCGCGAACGTCTCGGTGAAAGCGCAGGGGACGATCACGATCTATGACAACTACAGCGCGGCGCCGCAGGAGCTCGTCGCGACAACGAGGTTCCTTACGCCGGACGGGAAGCTGTTCCGTCTCGTGAACAATGTCACGGTGCCGGGCGCGAAGGTTGCGAACGGCGCGATCACGCCCTCCTCCCTCCAGGCGACGGTCGTCGCCGACCAGCCCGGTCCCGCCTATAACGTGGGCCCCGTGCCGAAGCTTTCTATCCCCGGCTTCAAGGGCACGCCGCGGTATGACGGGTTCTACGGGGCGCTCCCGAACGGCGCGAGCGGCGGCGCGAGCGGCGTGCGGCCCGTACCGACGGCCGCGGACATCGTGGCCGCGAAGGCGAAAATGCAGTCCATCCTGCAGGCGGCGCTTACGGGCGACATTGCGGCGAGCTATCCGAACCATTTCAAGATCTTGGACGGCGCGACGGAGGTGACGGTGACGAAGCTCACTGTGAACACGACGACCGACGCGAACGGCAATTTCAGCGTTTTCGGCGAAGCAGCGCTCCGAGCCATCGGCTTCGATGAATCCGCGCTGAAGGGCGCCATCCTCGCCATTGCCCAACAGACGGAAGCGAGCTCCACCTGGGCATCGCTCACGCTGACCTACAGCGGCGTGAAACCGGATTTTACGAAGGGGACGATAAACTTCGCGGTCGCGGCGCAGGGGGACCTTGAACCGTCATTTTCCGCAGATGATTTCAAGGCGAGCATCGCGGGAAAGAGCGTTAATGCGGCCCGCGCGGCCGTCGCCGCGATCCCCGGCCTCGCAAACGGCAAGATCTCCGTCTGGCCGATGTGGCTTTGGAGCATCCCCGCGAACCCGGCGAACATAGCGGTCACGGTACAGTGACCGCGAGGCCCGTTTGACACCGCATGCCCGTCTCGGCTATAATCATCCCGTTGCTTCGATCATGAATACCGGCAAGGAAGCGGTAGTACTCGAGGCCTTGCCGGGTTTGCTGTTCCGCGTGAAGCCCGCCGGGGCGCCCGCCGACGAGGGGCCGCTCCTTGCGCACCTCGCTGGCAAGATGAAGCTGCACCATATCCGCATCCTGCCGGGCGACCGGGTCATCGTGGAGCTTTCTCCCGACGGCACGCGCGGACGGATCGTGCGGCGCCTCTAGCGGCGCAACGCGGCAAGGGCGGCGCGAACGGAGCAGCGGCCATTCCATCATTATTTAAAAAGCAAAGCGCCATATATGAAAGTGCGAAGTTCGGTCAAAAAAATCTGCGCGAAATGCCAGGTCGTGAAACGGCGCGGCAAAATTTACATCCTTTGCAAGAACCCGAAACATAAGCAGCGGCAAGGCTAATATGCGCATTTTAGGCGTGAACATTCCCGACAATAAAAAGGTGGAGATCGCCCTCACGTACCTTTACGGCGTGGGGCGTTCGCTCAGCCGGCGGACGCTCGACGCGGCGAAGGTGGATATGGGCAAGCGCGCGAAGGAGCTCACGGCGGACGAGGTCGCGCGCATCCAGGGGTTCATCGAAAAAAATTTCCCCGTGGAAGGCGAGCTCCGCCAGCGGATCAAGGCGAATATGAGCCGACTGAAGGAGCTTGGGACCTACCGCGGCCTGCGGCATCTGCGGCGCCTGCCCGTCCGCGGCCAGCGGACGCGCACGAATTCGCGCACCGTCCGCGGGAACGTCCGGAAGACGGCCGGCAGCGGCAAGCGGAAGGTGGAATTGAAGTAACGGAGGGAACATCGACATGGGAAAGAAAAAAGTCACCGAAATACAAGAAAACGCCGCGCCTGCGGAAAAAGGCGGCGTTCCGGCCGCGCCGGCGAACGCCGCGGCTTCTTCCGCGTCCGCGAGGGCGGCTGCCGCGCCGGCGCTGAAACGCGCAAAGCGGGCGGATCTCGGCCGCGCCTATATCAATGCATCCTACAACAATACGGTGATCACGATCACGGACGATAAGGGGAATGTCCTCACCTGGGCCTCCGCCGGCTCGCTCGGCTTCGGCGGCCCAAAGAAGGCGACGCCCTTCGCGTCGCAAAAGGTGATCGCGGCAATCGCGGAAAAGATCAAGGCGACCGGCCCGCAGGACCTCCACGTCATCGTGAAAGGCATCGGCTCCGGCCGCGACTCCGCGATCCGCTCGCTCATCAACTACGGCTTCAACATCCTCTCCATCAAGGACGCCACCCCGATCCCGCACAACGGCCCGCGGCCGCCGAAGGTCCGCCGCGTCTAGCAACATAAACGACCAAAACCAGCATGATGGGCCCCAAAGAAAAAAGAGAACGCGCGCTTGGCGAACGGCTTGGCCTCAAGGGCGACCGCGGCATGTCGCCGAAGTCGGCGTTTTTGCGGAAGCCCTACCGGCCGGGCGTCCACGGGCCGCAGCGCGGCCGCCGGCGCACGCCTTCCGAGTTCGGTCTTCAGATCCGCGAGAAGCGGAAATTCAAGCTCGCCTATGGCGTCGACGAACGGAACCTCAAGCGGCTCTTTGCGAAGGCGCTCGCGGCGAAAGGCGCTTCCAGCACGAAGATGCTGGAGCTCCTCGAGCGGCGGTTGGACAATGTCGTCTACCGGCTCGGATTTGCGCCGACGCGCCTCGCCGCGCGCCAGCTCGTCGTCCACGGGCACATCGCGGTGAACAAGAGGAAGGTGGTCTCGCCCGGCTCTCTCCTGAAAGCGGGCGACATCGTCGCGGCGCGCGAAGGATCGGAGACGAAGGCGGCGCTCGCGAAGCGCAAAGAATTGTTAAAAAAATATGAAACGCCGCCGTGGCTTGCCTTGACGCCGGAGAAGATGGAAGGCACGGTGCTCTCGCCCCCGCCCCCTCCGGAGATCCCTTTTGACGTCAAGCTTTTGGTCGAATCGTTCTCAAAATAACCTTTCAAGCGACAACAACAAAAACATGGAATACGCATACTTGAGCTCATCGGTTGTGATAAAGACCGTCTCCGAGGACGCGAAGAAGGGCGTGTTCGAGGTGGAGGGGCTCTTCGCGGGCTACGGGCTCACCGTCGGTAACGCGCTCCGCCGCGCGCTCCTTTCGTCCCTGCCGGGCGCGGCCGTCACGGAAATAAAGGTGAAGAACGTGCCGCACGAGTTCTCCACGCTGCCGGGCATGAAGGAGGACGTCGTGGAGCTCCTCCTCAATTTCAAGAAGCTGCGCTTCCGCTTGCACGTGGACGAGCCGCAGGTGCTCTCGCTGAAAGCGAAGGGCGAACGGACGGTCACGGCCGGCGACATCGAATTGAACGGCAACGTGGAGCTCATGAACCCCGAGGAGGCGCTCGCGACGCTTACGGCGAAGGACGCGGAACTCGACATGGAGATCAAAGTGGAGCGCGGCCTCGGCTACGCGCCCGTGGAGGCGCGCAAGGCCGAGGGGCGGCTCCCGATCGGCGCGATCGCGGTGGACGCGATCTTCACGCCGGTCCTCCGCGCGAACTACACGGTGGAGGACATGCGCGTCGGCGACCGGACGGACTACAACCGCCTGCGCATCGAGATCGAGACCGACGGGACGACGAGCCCTTCCTCGGCGCTCCACAAGGCGGCGAACATCCTGAAGGACCACTTCGAGAAAGCGGGCGCGGTCGCGGTGCAGGAGTTTGAGGCCCCGAAGGCCGCGAAGGCGGCCGCCGGCGGCGCGGGCGCGGCGAAGAAGCGCGCGGCGCGTGCGAAGAAAGCGGCGGACGCCGGCGAATAACATGCGGCACTTGAAGAAAGGCAAAAAATTCAACCGTCTGCGGGGCGCGCGCCGCTCGTTCCTGCGGAATTTGTCGAACGACCTCATCCGCGCGGGGAAGATGGAGACGACAGAGACGCGCGCGAAGGCGGTCCGCCCGCAGGTGGAGCGCCTCGTCACGTTCGCGAAGCGCCAGACGCTCGCCGCGCGCCGCGTCATTTTGAGCCGCGTCGGGAACGAGAAGGTCGCGCATAAGCTCTATCACGATCTCGGACCCCGGTACGCCGGGCGCGCGGGCGGCTACCTCCGCATCACGAAGCTCGGGAAGAGCCGCAAGCGCGACGGCGCCCGCATGGCGCGGATAGAATTTGTGTAAGGATTTTTAACGATCCATATGCCGACCAAAGCCATGGAATACCATATTGACGTCAAGGGGAGGCCGCTCGGCCGCGCCGCTTCCGAGATCGCGCTCATCCTGCAGGGGAAGAAGAGCCCCTCGTACGCGCCGCACCGTTTGAGCGGCGACAAGGTGTACGTGAAGAATACGGACGGCATCGTCGTCACGGGCGCGAAGCGCACGCAGAAGATCTATTACCGCCATACGGGCTACGTGGGGCACTTGAAGAAGCTCACGTTTGAGCAGAAGTTCGCAAAGGACCCGCGGTCGGTGCTGCGGCAGGCGGTGCGGAAGATGCTGCCGAAGAACTTCCTGAACCAAAAGCGGATGAAGAATTTGATTTTTGAATAACATGCCAAATAACATGCCTAACGCGAAAGAAACGGCGAAAAAGGAGGCGAAGCCGCGCGCGCACGCGGCACGGCCGACGATCTCGCGCGCGGCTCCGGGACATGCCGCGCCCTCCGCGCCCTCCGCGCACCCGCGCCACGCCCCCGCGGCCGCGGCGCACGCCGCGCAGCCGAAGGGCCGCTATACCGAAGCCATCGGCCGCCGGAAGACCGCGATCGCGCGCGTCCGGCTGTTCTCCGGTACCGGCAAGATGCTCGTGAACGGGAAAGACCCAAAACAATATTTCCTTCTCCCGCGCCTCCTCGCGGCGGCCGTCGCGCCACTCGCGCAGATGGATCTCGCGAAGCAGTTCGACGTTACGGTCACCGTCCGCGGCGGGGGCATCTCGGCGCAGGCCGAAGCCGTGCGCCACGGCCTTGCGCGCGCCATCGTCCTCCATGCGCCCGACTGGAAGCCCCGCCTCCGCGCGATGGGCTGGCTCACGCGCGACTCCCGCATGGTGGAGCGCAAAAAGTACGGCCTGAAGAAAGCCCGCCGCGCGCCGCAGTGGGCGAAGCGCTAAACGAGCCATAATTTCTGGGGTGGCCCGGAAGCTCGGAAAAATAAGGAAAAGTTGGGAAAACGCCCCACAGAAATTGGACTGTCGGGGCGTTTTGTTGCGCCATAGCGACTCACACCCCAGACGGGCTTTTTGTGAAGACGCTATGTGTACGGAATTTGAA
>CAZDJP010000005.1:0-15864 GCA_964505865.1 uncultured Candidatus Saccharibacteria bacterium | reverse complement strand
TGTGCCCTCGTGGGGAATCGAACCTCAATCTTCTCCTTCGGAGGGAGACGTCCTATCCGTTGAACGACGAGGGCGATCGGGCGCTGGCGAGGCCTCGCCAGCGCCCGCATGCCGCTAGTGTACTACAAACGTCCACACTTCGTAAACAAAGCCGAGGATGAAAACGGCGGCGACGGCATCGAGCAGCGCTTTTTTCGCGCCGGCGAAGCCGAGCGCCCTGCGGCCGACGGCGACGATCAATAAATATTGCAGGCTCAGGAAAACGCCGCCGACGAGCTCGACGACCGCAAAAAAGTTATTGATGCCGAGCCCGACGAGAAGGAGGGGCAGGATGACGATCGTGGAGCGCGCGGCGACCGGATGCCAATGGAGGTCCTTCTCCAGCGCGTTCTTCACTTCGCGCGAGATGGGTAAAAAGATGGTCCACACCGCGAAGAGGCCGAGCGCCGCGACCACCTCGCGTTTCCAGATCGGCCAGCCGACGAGGCCGGAGACGGTGTCCGGCGTGATGGACGGCGCGGAGCCGAGGATTCCCGTGACGAACATCGTGGTGAGGAGGGCGGTGAAAGCGGTGCCGAGCGCCACGCCGCGCCATGGGCTGAATGCGACTCCGCCGGACCGCGCGCGCGATTCGTACGCGGGCTCCACGCCGGTCCATCCGGCGAGCGCGAAGAGCACGGCGCCGAAGGGCAGAAAGAGGTTCGCCGCGACGGCGGGCGGCGCGCCGGCGAACGTGAGGCGCGGGAAGGCGGTCGCGAAGATGAACACGATGACGGCGGAGGTGCAGGCGATGCCGAGGAGCTCCAGCTCCACGACGCGCTCGTCCCGCAAAAAGACCGGGATGGATACCGCCGCCCAGAAGATGATAAGCGCGGTGAACTGCGGGAGGGGCGGCGCCGCAAGCCGCACGAACCCCGCTCCGAGGACGAGATAGGCGACAAGCACGAGGAGGAGGCCGACGACGATGGCGAAGAAACCGACCCAGAACCCGCCCGCGCCGAGGTGCTCCCGCGCGAGGCCGAGGAGCCGTTTCTTCTCGCCGGTCTTCTCAAGTGTTTCAAGATACACGACGTGCGCCGTGATGACGACGGCGGAAAGCGCCGCCAAATAAAAAAGGCCGACGGCCCAGCCGGACTCCCTGAAAACGTACGGCAGCGCGAAAACGCCGTCCCCGATGGTGGCCGCAGCGATGATCGCCGCGACCTTCACGTGGCGGCGGGAACTCCCCACGCTCATTCGGCGGGATACACCAGGACGCCCTCGTGGACCTTCTCCTTGACCTTGATGCCCACCTCCTTGCCCTTCGGCGCCTCGGCAATGTCCTTGTGGTCGTATTGCATTGACCGCACGGCCTCCTCAAAGTCCGTGTTCGCGCCCTTGAACGCGAGCTTCGTGCCTACGGGCACCTTTTTATTGAACTTCACTATGGCGACCCCGATCTTCCCGTAGAAGTGGGTCACTTCGCCGATCGGCTTCGGAGCTTTTGGCGCTTTGGCTGGCTTCTTTGGCATGGTTTTTAATGAAAATTTTACCGTATCAGCCGCGGGCACGGCGCGCAGTCGGCGCGGCATAATCTTCCGGCGCGATCTCCTTCTCCTCCTCTTCAATGAGCGCGATTACTTTGTCCAGGAGGCGCTCGGGGTCGGAGTCAAAGACCACCTTTCCCATCCCGCGGTGCGACCTTTCCAAAATGTCCTTCAGCATGTCGCCCGTCCCGCCGGTCTTCGTGAGCACGCCTTGCGGCTTCTTGTCCTCAAAGGCGATCGTGAACTCGTTCAGGGTCCCCACGCGGCCGGAAATGGTGATCACGGCGTCCGCGGCGCGCGTGAGGAGAAGGTTGCGCCCTGAATATTCAAAACCTGTATAGATGATGACGTCATGATAATCCACCGGCAGATGGTAGCCCTTCACGTGCGCCGCCTTCGAGGCGGCCGGCGAGAGGCCGATCACGATGCCGCCGGCTTCCTTCGCGCCTTTCGCCGCCCAGTAGGGGATGCCGGTCGTCGCGCCCGTAACGAGGATCATCCCGCGCTCGGCGATAAGGCGGCCTATCAGTTCCGCCTTTTCCACCGTGCCGGGCGCCGCCGTATCCGTGACCGCCGATCCCGACACGCAGATCTTGTATTTCAAATGGTAGTGCGCGCCGTCGGGCATGGCTCTATAATACCACGGTCTCGCCCGCCTTCGGCACCTCGGCTTCCACCGCGAGGTCGTCCACGATCTTCCGCGCGAGGGCGGCGCTCGACTCTTCTTCGCCCTGCACGACGAACACTTTTTTGAGCGACTGCCGCATGGGCGAAAGCCACCAGAGAAGCCGCGGCTCGTCGGCGTGCGCGGAGTAGCCCGGGATGTCCACCTTCCGGCACCGCACGGGAACCGTCTCGCCGAAGATGCGCACCTCCTTCGCGCCGTCCATGATCTCGCGGCCCAGCGAACCCTTCGCCTGGTACCCCACGAAGAGGATCGCGCTCTTCGGGTCGGGGAGATAGCGCAGCTCGTGGTGGAGGATGCGGCCGCCGTTCGACATGCCGGAGCCCGCGATCACGACCTTCGGCGGCGGGACGCCGTTGATCTCCTTGGATTGCTCGGTGGTAAGCGTGAGCCGCAGGCCGGGGAAGTTCAAAATGTCGTCGCCGGACTTCGCGATGTGCGCCGTTTCGGGATTGAAGTAGCTTTCGTATTTCTTGTAGACCGCGGTGAGCTTGATGGCGAGCGGGCTGTCGATGAAGACCGGCACGCGCGGCACGCGGCCCTCTTCAAAGAGCTGGTGCAGATGGTACAAGAGCTCCTGCGTGCGCTCCATCGCGAACGTCGGGACCATGAGCGTCCCGCCGCTCTTCACCGTGTCCTCGATCACGTCCTCCAGCTGCTCCTTGCGCTTGTCGACGTCCTCGTGGACGCGGCCGCCATAGGTGGATTCTACTAAGCAATAGTCGGCCTCTTCTATCCGCTCCGTGGGCCGGATGATGGGCGCCGGCGCGTTGCCGAGATCGCCCGAAAAAACAACCGTCTTCCCTTCCGCCCGCACTTTGATGATCGCGGAGCCCAAGATGTGTCCCGCGTCATAGAGCTCCACCGTAAAGGGGCCTACGGTGAACGGCTCGTGGTAGCGGAGCGAATCCCAGCGCGCGCGCAGCCGCATGATATCCTCGGTCGCATAGAGCGGCGGGCGGTGTTCGCGCTCCGCTTCGCGCGCGAGGATATGTTCGGAGTCCAGAAGCATAAGTTCCGCGAAATCCTTCGTCGCCGCCGTGGAATACACTTTGCCCGCGAATCCTTCGCGGACGAGCGACGGCAGGCGGCCGATGTGGTCAAGGTGGGAATGCGTTATGAAAACAGCAGCGATCTCTTTCGGATCATAGGGGAACTTTTCAAAGTTCCGCCGTTCGGCATAGTGGCTCCCCTGATGCAGGCCGCAATCAATGAGGATCTTCGTCGCCGCGCCGCCCGTGCCCCCCGCGCCGCCGTCCGCCTCCAAAAGATAGTTGGAACCCGTCACCTCGCCCACGCCGCCCCAAAAAGTAAGTTTCATACGGATTTCATTATACCCCGCCGCTTCCGCTTTGCCCGCGATCCTTTTCCGCGAGCGCCTCTTCAAACTCGCGCCGCTCGTTCCATGGCAGCTTTTTGCCGTTCGCGACATGGATCCAATCCTCGCTTCCCTTGCCCGTGCCGATCGCGACGTCGCCCGGCCGCGCGAGCCGGACGGCTTTCTTGATCGCTTCGCGCCGGTCCAAAATCTCATAGACGTTCGCAAGCTCCGGATCGCCGCCCAAGATGCCCGACCTCACCTCTTTGACGATCGCCGCCGGCTCCTCGTCGTAGGGATCTTCGTCGGTCAGGATGATCTCGTCGCAATATTCCGCGGCGATCTTTCCCATCTCCGGCCGCTTCCACCGGTCGCGGCCGCCGCCCGCGGCGCCGAGGACGCAGATGAGGCGCGGTTCCGGATAGTTCGCGGTCGGATCCGGCTTTGCGGCGCGATAGGCCGCGCGGAGCGAGTCCGGCGTATGCGCGTAATCCACGATAGCGGTGTACGGGCCGCGCGCGACGAACTCCATCCGGCCGGGAACGCCGCGGAAGCCGACGAGCGCGTCACGGATGGCGCGGTCGCTCACCCCGAGCTCGCGCGCGATCGCGACCGCGGCGGCGACATTCTCTTCGTTGAACTCGCTCAAGAGGAACTTGGGCGCCGCGCCTTCCGTCACCGCCCGCATCGGCCCTATTTTCGGGAGATAGTTGCGAAGCCATTCGTCGGCGCGCGCATACGTGATCGGCGCAGAAACCCCGCCCCTGCGGTCCGTCTTCGCAAGCTCGTCGGCGAAAAATCTGAAGTTCTTGTCGTCCGCGTTCAAGAACGCCTTCCCTCCGCGCCGCACGACGTATTTCAAAAAATCCAATTTCGCCTTCCTATAATTTTCGAACGAGCCGTGCGCCTCAATATGCTCCGGCGCGAGGTTCGTTATTGCGCCGATGTTCCAGTTGATGAAACGATGGCGGTGCTGGACGATGCCCTGCGAGGTTACTTCAATGAGCGCATACTGGCATTTCGCCGCGACGGCGCGCGCGAGGAACGCCTGCAGCCGCGCCCGGCCGGGCATGGAATTGCCCGTCGGGTTCTTCCCGCTCTCGCCGCCCACTTTGATCCGCAACGACGAAATGAGCGCCGTCCGCTTGCCGGCCGCTTCAAGGATCGCGTTCACGAGCTCCAAGGTCGTCGTCTTCCCCTTCGTCCCCGTGACGCCGATCACGAACATCCTCCGGCTCGGCGAGCCATGCGCCCGCGCGCCGAGCCATGCCCAGAGGAAATGGTACGCGGCGCGCAAGCCCGGCAGCCGTTTCAACTTTTCCGTCGTCCCTGCGCGCGGCATCGTCGTTCAGCGGTAGATACCATGCATCCCGATCGCGAGGAAAAGCGCCTCGCCCTCAGAAAGAAGGATAAAAATAATCCTATAGTCGCGCCCCACCCAAAACGACCAGGCATCGGATTCCTTCCCGTGCAGCTTGTGTGTGCGGAGGCGCCGGTCGAACGGATCGTTGCGGAAAATTATTTCCTGCGCCCTTGCCGCGCCCTGGACGAGGCGGGGCAGTTTTCGAAATTGTTTTGCAAACGCGCGGGTAACATGGATGGCGTGTATGCGCATAGCCGAAAGCAGCGCCGCTAGCGCAACCCTGCGAGTGATAAAATTTTCTTTGTCCTCCCGACCTTACGTGCCCGCACGCCGCTCCTCACCAGCCGATCAAGATCGCCGGCCTCTTTCCCGGTGAGATAGACGCCCTGCGCTGCATCCCGAAGAAGCCGCCGATATTCCTCGATCGGTAAGATGACCACGCCCTTTTCGGCGTACACGCGGCCCGGCGAGATACTAATATCCTGCATTTTCCTTCTCATGGTAAGACCCTTCGTTTAAATGTCAAAGGTTGTTTAATAAAACTTTAATCTACTTGCCGAGCAGTTTCAACGCGGCCTTCAGCCGCGCCTCTACGCCGGCCGTTTTCACGTCCACCTTCGCGAGGGCGGCGCGCGCCTCCTCGCGCCGGTAGCCGAGGCCGACGAGCGCCTCCAAAAGGTCCGCGTCCGTTTCCATCTTCTCCACGGTGAGGCCGGACTTCGCCGACTCCACCCTGCCGCGGAGCTCAACGATAACGCGTTCCGCCGTCTTCCGGCCGATGCCCGACGCGCGCGTCAAGAGGTCTGGCCGGCCTTCCTTGATAGCCGCCTGAAGCTCAGGGAGCGGCGCGATGTCCATGATGGAGAGCGCTGAGCGCGGCCCGATGCCCGAAACCGAGAGAAGCATTTCAAAGAACGCGAGCTCCTCCGCCGACAAGAATCCGTAGAGGTCAAGCGCGTCCTCGCGCACGTAGAGATGCGTAAAAAATTTCACCTCCGCGCCCGCGGCGGGCAGCGTTTCAAGCGTCCGCCGGCTCGCGAAAAGCTTTACGCCGAACCCTCCCGCCATGACGACCGCGAACCGCTCCGTCGCGAGCGCGAGCTTCCCGGAAACGCTATAGAGCATGCTTCAATTATATTCCCTGCGCTTTAAAAGTTCACGCGCTTGCGGTTCTGATGCGTCTCCCTTATACTGACCCTCAATGCCCATCACCGCATCTGCAAAAAAGGCGCTCCGGCAGAACCGCACGCGGCGCGCGAGGAACGTCGAGAAAAAAACCGCCTACAAAAAGGCGGTGGCATCCTATAGGAAACTTGCGGCAGCGAAGAAGCCCGCGGAGATCGGCGCGGCGCTCGTCTCAGCTTATCAAGCGCTCGACAAAGCGGCGAAGGCCGGAGTCATCAAGAAGAACAAGGCGGACCGTCTCAAATCGCGGCTCGCGAAGCTCGCGGCGCGGTAACGCGGTAACTCGAGGGTCAACTGCCTGTCCGAAATCCTAAATCGCGCGTTCGCCGTTCAAAACCGTAGAAAGCATCGCAACGCCTTGCTCGGTAAATGATATGGAAGGTAACAGCGGCCGCCACGACCGATTTTTGAGGTCACAATTTGTGACTTCAAACGATCCGCCGCTCAATGGTCTCGGTGGGAACAAGTGCATGGTTGCTCACGGAATCGGGCGGCGTCCCCGCACCATACCATAACAGCCGTTAAATTCCCGTTAAATGATCGCAGGAGAGGATCAGCCGAGGACGAGGTCCAATAGCGCCTCTTCATAATCCAGCTTGCCTGACTTGACCGCGAGGTCGTACTCCGCCATGCGCGCGGTCTTTTCGCCGGCCTGCGCGGCGAGGATGTTGAATATCTTCGGCGGCGGGTCGTTGATTGAAAACAGCTTTTCGAGCGCCCTGAGGCGTATGCGGCCGTCAATGCTCTTCAAACCGTCCACGAGCGCCCAGTAGTCCGGCGCGGCTTCAAGGTCAAGCGCGTCAAGGGCCTTCTTATCCACAATGGCGCGGATCTCGCCGTCAGGCGCAAGCGCCGACAATTTTTGAAGCTCCGTGACGAGCGCCCACGAATGACCCCGATAGACCGCGCCAAGGAACTGCGCGGCGTCCGGCGCGAGCGCGAGGCCGAGCTCTTTCGCTTCGGCCCTGATGAACGCAAGCCACTCCGCGCCGGCCAGATGTTCAAATTGCTGCGAGCGCACGGGTTCTTTCAGGAGAAACGCGAGCGCCTTCGCCGGCTTCTCCCGCTCCGATATAAGGACCGTCGTACCTTTCGCATCCGCAAGCGGCGCGAGCGCCGCCGCGAGCTTCTCCGGTTCAAGCGCGAATGCGTTCTCCAAAACGGCGAGTTTCGCAGTTTCAAAAAGCGAGCCGCTCCGCGCGAACTCCGTGAGTGCGTCAGGGACGGATAGCGCGGCCGCGCGATCGGCGCCCGAGGCGCTGCGGGCGCCGCCGCCGTCCGCCTCGCCGTCAAAAAATCGGAGGCTGAGCGCGGAATGCTTCTTCCCGAACTCCGCGATGATGCCGTTCTTCTTTTGCAGCCGCCGGTAATCGTCCGGCCCGTAAAGGAAAATGATCATGGAGGCGCCCCGCTATTTCGACGCCCGCGCCTTCCGCCTCGCCGCGGCGCGCACGAACTCGCGGAAGAGCGGGTGCGGCGACAAAGGCCGCGACTTCAGCTCCGGATGGAACTGCGAACCCATGAAGAACGGGTGCTTCTCGCGCGGGAGCTCCATGATCTCCATCAGGCGCCGGTCGGGCGACTGGCCGGAGAACACCATCCCGCCCTTTTCCAGTTTTTTGACGAAGGCGGGGTTCACTTCGAAGCGGTGCCGGTGCCGTTCGGAGATGCGCGCCGCGCCGCCGTACGCCGCATGCGCAAGCGTGCCCTTCGCGAGCACCGCGGGATACGCGCCGAGCCGCATCGTCCCTCCGTAATTTTTCTCCTCCATCAGTTTTTTCTGGTCGCGCATGATGTCGATCACCGGATATTTCGTCCGCTTGTCTATCTCCGTCGTGTTTGCGCGACGCAACTTCAACGCGTCCCGCGCGAACTCCACGACCGCGAGCTGCATCCCGTAGCAGAGGCCGAGGTAGGGGATCTTGCGCTCGCGCGCGTGGCGGATGGCAGCCAGTTTCCCTTCTATCCCGCGGCTTCCGAAGCCGCCGGGCACGATGATGCCGTTGTATTCCTCAAGTTTTTTCAGGGCATCCTTGCCCCGCTCGAACTGTTCCGATTCCAGCCATTCTATCTGCGGCCGCACCCTCCACCGCGCCGCCGCGTGCCTCACCGCCTCGATGACCGAGATATAGGAATCGGCGAGAATGAACTTGCCGCTTGAAAAATATTTCCCGACGATGCCGATGCGGACCGTCTGCTTCGCGCCGCGGATGCGGGCCGAGAGCCGTCGCCAATCGTGCAAGTCGCGCTTCCGCGCGCGCACGGAGAGCTTTTCCAAGATCAAATTGCCGAGCTGGTCCTTTTCAAAGTTGAGCGGGATGTCGTAGAGCGACGCGACGTCCGGCGCCGAGATGATGTCCTCCTCGCGCAGGTTGCCGTTGAACGCGATCTTCTTTTTGCGCTTCGCGTCCAAGGGATGCTTCGCGCGCGCGAGGATGATGTCGGGCTGGAGGCCGGCGGATTGGAGCGTGCGCACCGCGTACTGCGTCGGCTTCGTCTTCAGCTCGCTCGCGTCGTTCACGATCGGCAGGTAGCTCACGAGGACGAGGAGCACGTCGCCCGGATGCTCCACGCGCAGCATGCGGATCGCTTCCAAAAACAAAACGTTCTGATACTCGCCCACCGTGCCGCCGATCTCGGTCAAGACGATGTCCGCCTTCGCTTTCCGCGCGGCGCGGTTGACCCGGTCGATCACCTCAAGCGGGATGTGCGGCACCACCTCCACGCATTTCCCGCCGTATTCCATTCGCCGCTCGCGATCGATGACCGACTGGTAGACGCTGCCCGTCGTCATGTAGTTCGCGCCGCTCAAGTCGCGGTCGAGGAACCGCTCGTAGTTCCCCATGTCCTGGTCGCACTCCGTTCCGTCATCCAAAACAAAAACCTCGCCGTGTTCGGTGGGATTCATCGTGCCCGCGTCAACGTTCACGTAGGGATCTATCTTGATGGCGGTGACCTCCAGCCCGCGCGACTGCAAAATTTTCCCGATGGATGCCGAAGCGACGCCTTTCCCGACCCCCGACATCACGCCGCCGACAATAAAGACGTACTTCGGCCTCGCCATGCCTCCCATTGTCGCCCATCTCAGCGAGCCGCGCAAGGGGAGACACGGTCAGGCAGCGGCGTCCTCCAATCCCACTTCGTGCTTCGGCACGAGGTTCGGGTCCGTGGGCAGCGTAAAGTGCACCGTCGTGCCGCGGTTGAGCTCGGATTCCACCCAGATGTCGCCGCCGTGCGCCTGCACGATGCCTTTCGCGATGTAGAGGCCGAGGCCGGAACCCTCGGTTTGCGACTTCATGGCGTTGTCCGCGCGGTAGAATTTCGTGAAGAGCTTTTCCATCGCCTCCCTCGGAATGCCGATGCCCGTGTCCTTCGCGCTCACGTCAAGGAACGGCTTTCCCGGTACGGCGTCCACCTTCACGATGACCTCGCCGTTCGCCACGTTGTAGCGGATGGCGTTCTCCAAAATGTTCACGAGGGCGAGCGTGAGGCGCTGGGGATCGATCGTCGCCTTCAGCGGGCCGCCGGCCGGCCGGTCGAAATAGAGCTTCACGCCCGCCTTCCGCGCGGCGGGCAGGACGTCCGCGAGCACCTTCCCGACGAACGCGACGAGGTCCGTTTCCTCGAACTGGTAGCCGAACTTCCCCTCGTCCATTTTTGAGATGTTGATCAGGCTCTCGATCCGATCGATGGCGCCGCGGCTCGCGGCGGCGGCCGTGTCCACGATGGCTTTGTTCGCCGCGGAAAGCTCCGGCGCGCTTGCGAGCGTTTCGAGCGCCCAGTTGATGTCCGTGAGCGGGCCGCGGAGCTGGTGCGACGCGATCGTTACGAACTCGCCGCGCGCGCGGATGGCCGCGATCTGCGGCGTGCGGTCGCGGATGATCTTCATGAAGCCGAGCGTCCTCCCCTCTTCGTCAACGACGGGCGCGGTCGTTACGCGGAGCTCAAACTCCGGATCGGCGAACGAAAGGTCCGCCACTTGCGGATAGTCGCCTTCCTTTGACCGCGCGATGACGCGCGGCGCGAGCGAAGGGAAGATCACCTGTGTGAGCGTGCGCCAGCCGGCGCGCTCCACGTCCTGCGGCGCGAGCCGATGCCCTTGCACATCCTTCGTGGCGAGCCGGAAAAGCCGCTCGGCGGCGGGATTGAAGAAGATCACGTTGAAATTTTCGTCGTAGACGATGAGGGCGTCGTTCAGCGCCGTGAGGATGCTCGCGAGCTCGCTCTGGTCGATCCGCGTCGCGCGGCCGGTCGCGGCGGCGCGGTACGTCGCGATGGCGACGATGATGAGCACGATCGCGAGGAGGCCGATGGCGACAATGAAGAGCGGGCCGCCCCCCATGCCGATGAAATCGACCGCGCCGGCTACGACGATCACGGCAAACAAAATCCACGCCGGCCGGAACTCCGGCCACGCAACGATCTCTTTCAGTTTCGGAGTTGCTCCGGCCACGTTTTCCTTTATCATACCACCGCCGCGCCCCCGCGTCAGAACATTCGCTCCTGCGCGCCCTCTGCTTTCCCCTCAGCTCTTTTCCCCGGCTTCGCGCCGCCGCGCGCGCCGTCATCCGCGGCGCGCGGCGGCGCGGCGATCCGCGCAATGAGCGTCGCGAATCCCATTTTTTCAAAATACGCCTCCCTGCCGGCCGGTGCAGCCATCGTCGCAAGGTCGTGAAGCGCAGGCATCGCGACGGGCGCATGCCGATCAAGCGTCACGAGCTCGCGAGCCAGCTCCGCTTCCTTCCGAAACGGGCCGAACCGCTTCGCAAGCTTCGGCTCGCCCGCGGCGCTCCCCGAAAGATGCGCGTAGAGCCGTTCCACGTTCCCGAATTTTTGCAGCGCCTCCGTCGCGGTCTTCGGCCCCACGCCCGGCACTCCTTTGATGTTATCCGACGGGTCGCCGACGAGCGCCTTGTAATCAATGAGCTGTGCGGGCGACAAGCCGTACTTTTCCCGCACCGCTTTTTCGTCGTAGATCGTCGTGTCGCTCACCCCCTTGTTGAACGTCCGCACGACGACGCGGCCGTCGTCAACGAGCTGCAGCGTGTCGCGGTCACCGGTCAGGATGACGATGCGCGCATCCTTTTCTTCTTTGAACTCTTTTCCAAAATGCTCGGCGAAGGTCGCAATAAGGTCGTCCGCCTCGTAGCCCGGCTCCTCGAACGTCTTTATGCCGAACGCCTCAAAGAGCCGGTGCGCCTCAACGATCTGCGAGACGAGCTCGTCCGCCGCGGGCGGCCGCTGCGCTTTGTACGCGGCGTATTTCTTCTCGCGGAAGGTCGGCTCTGGACGGTCAAAAAGCGCCGCGGCGTAGTCCGGCCGCTCCTCGCGCCACAATTTGAGGAGGATGCTCGCGAGCCCGTAGAGCGCGCCCGACGGCTGCCCGTCCGGCGCCGTGAACGGCGGCAGTGCGTGGAACGAGCGGTGGATGATGGAGTTCGCGTCAACGAGGAGCAGCGTTTTCACCGTCTCATCATAGCAGAAAACGGCGCGGCCAGGTCCGGGCGATCTTCCGCTCGCTTGCATTCCCGCCGTGCCGGAATTTCAGCCGCACCGCGCCTTTCGGCAGCATCCTTTTTATTTTTTCCGCCCACTCAATGAGGATGACGTTCCGCGGGTCGGACAGGATCTCCTCGAAGCCGAGCATCTGCATATCTCCCGCTTTTTTCAATCGGTAGGCGTCCGCGTGAAAAACGTTCGTAAAGCGCTTCTTGCGCAACGGCTGCCGCCGCATAATGACGAACGTCGGGCTTGCGGTCCGCTTCTTGATGCCGAGGCCCTTGAAAAATCCCCGCACGAAGGTCGTCTTCCCCGCGCCGAGCTCGCCCGTGAGCGCGAAGACGAGCGCGCCGCGCCGGCTGCCGGCGCGGCGCTTACCACCGCCTCGCCTCGCGCGCGCCGCCGTCTCCGCCCGCTTCGAGAGCGCCCGCTTCGCAAGCCGCTCCCCGAATCGTTCGGTCTCGCGCGGCGAAAAGCTTCGAAAGATCTTCATGGTGCTTGATGATATAAAGGATAAGTCCCGCAACGAGGGCGGCGGTTCCCATCATTATCGCGAAAAAATCCGCGAAAGTGAACTGCGGGTTGAGCGCCGCGCCGTACGGATAGGAAGCCGGCGCCGCGACGGCGATGAGGGGCGTTTTGTTCGCCGCGCCTGGCGTGGGAACGGACCACGCGAAGTGCGCTGCGGGCCCCGCGGCGAAATCCGCGCGCGAAAAACTTCTCCCTTCCGGCGCGGCGCCGGCAAAACCGGCGGCATCGGCAGTAGCGCCGCCCGGCGCGTAGAGCGCGAGTGCGCCGTCCACGTTCCGCAGCGTGAACTTCGCGTCCCGCTTTTTGAGCGTGAGATAGCCGCGCGACGGGATGATCCGTCCCGCAAGCGAGAGCGATCTCCCCTTTTCCGTTTTGATCGTCCAGCCGTCAAGCCGCACCGCCGCCGCGCCGGCGTTGTAAAGTTCAATGAATTCTCCCGCCGCATCTGGACCGACGGGGTTCGGCAGCCATTCGCTGATGAAAACCATGCCGGCAGGCTACCATGCCGGGCGTTAAACCATAATGAAAACCGATCCGCGCCGCGTGATGCCCCCTACAGCAATTCCTCCTTCCCTTTCATCTTCAGATGTTTGTACGCCGCGGGGAGCACGATGCGGCCGGCGGAAGAGCGCTGGAGGAAGCCGAGCGTCATGAGATAGGGCTCGTAAATGTCCTCGATCACGCCGCGCTCCTCGGAGAGCGCGGCGGCGAGCGTGTTGATGCCGACCGGCCCGCCGTTGAACTTCTCAATGATCGTCACGAGGAGCCGGCGGTCGTTCGGCTCGAGGCCCGCCTCGTCGACGTCAAGCATGGCGAGCGTCCTCCGCGACGCTTCCTCGTCGATCGCGGACGCGCCGTGCACCTCGGCGAAATCGCGCGCGCGGCGCAGCAGCCGGTTCGCGATGCGCGGCGTGCCGCGCGCCGCGCGCGCGAGGATCTCGATCGCCGCGGGCGACGCCGCGATGTCCAGGATCTTCGCCGAGCGGCCTATGATCTTTTTAATGTCGTCCGCCGTGTAATAGCCGAGCCGGAAGGTCGCGCCGAACCGCGACCGCAAGGGCTGGGACAAGAGATTTTCGCGCGTGGTCGCCGCGATCAGGGTGAACGGCGGCAGGTCCAAGGAGAGCGTCCGCGCGGACGGCCCCTTGCCGACGACGAGATGCAGCTTCCGCGCCTCCATCGCCGGATAGAGCACCTCCTCGATCGCCGGGTTCACGCGGTGCGCCTCGTCTATGAAAAGGATCTCGCCCGGCGAGAGGTTTGTAAGGATCGCGGCGAGATCGCCGGTCTTCTCGAGCGCCGGGCCCGACGTGGTCTTCACCATTCCGCCCATCTCCCGCGCGACGAGATAGGCGAGCGTCGTTTTCCCGAGCCCGGCCGGACCGGAGAATAAAAGGTGGTCGGTCGGCTCTTTGCGCCGGACCGCCGCCCCAAGGATCACCTTCAGGTTGTTTTTTATTTTCTCCTGGCCGACGTATTCGTCCCAGCGCTCCGGGCGCAACGTAAGGTCGGCCGCTTGGTCGTCCCGCGCCGCGGCGCCCGCGCCATTGCCGCCAGTAACATTTTTTTTCATAGAACGTTCACTCTCTTGTGCGCGCCTCCGCGCTCCGAGGGCGTTTTTATAATGCCCTTGACAATATATTTATTGTATGCTAACATTACCGGCGTACGTAGCTGATTCAGATCTGGGGGCGGGAGTTATCTCTAATATTTCAGGATGAACCGGTTCCGGCTGGTTCTCTCCTTTGAGCAATTCTAACCTCTTTTATCTTTCAGATAAAAGAGATATAAATCCTTTCGCGAGGAATTTGCCCCCAGGTTTGAGCCAGTTACGCGCCGGCAGCGTTTACCATTGCATTGGGCCGGTGACGCTTTCCACCTCTTCAAAGGTGGTTTTCCCTTCCAAGACCTTCAAAATGCCGTCTTCCTGCATGGTGACCATTTCCTGCCGCTTGGCCACTTCGCGCAGCGCCACCTCGGACGCTTCTCTTAATATGGTTTTTTCAAGGTCCGGCCCGCCTTCCAAAAATTCAAAGATCCCTACTCTCCCCTTATACCCGATGTGGTTGCATTTTGTACAGCCCGCGGCTGTGTAGATCGTCGGCTGGCCGTAGTTCGCCTTGTCCACCTTGGCCGGCAGCCGGTCAAGGAATTTTTTTATGTTCGCGGCGAGCGCCGCGTCCGCCGGCGCCGGTTTTTTGCAGTCCGGACAGAGCACGCGCACGAGCCGCTGCGCGATCGCGAGCGAGAGCGCTGGTCCGATGCTCACCGCTTTCACGCCGAGGTTGATCAAGCGCGGCACGGCGCCCACGGCATCGTTCGTGTGCAATGTTGAAAGCACGAGGTGGCCGGTCAAAGCGGCCTGGAGCGCAATGTCCGCCGTTTCCAGATCGCGCACCTCGCCCACGAGGATCACGTCCGGGTCCTGCCGGACGATCGCGCGCAAGCCGCTCGCGAACGTGTAGCCCGCTTCCTCGTCCACCTGCGTCTGTTCGATGCCTTCAATGCGGTACTCAATGGGGTCTTCGAGCGTGATGATCTTCACCTCGGGGTCGTTGATCGTGCGGAGAAAGGCGTAGAGCGTCGTCGTCTTCCCCGAACCGGTGGGGCCGGTGTTCAAAATGAGGCCGTTCGGCCGCGCGAGCGCTTTTTTCACGATGTCCAAGTTGTCGGGCCGCAGCCCGAGCTGCGGCAGGGTCACCATCGTCGCCGACGGGTCAAGGATACGCATGACGATCGTCTCGCCGAACTCCGCGGGAATGATGGCGACGCGCATCTCAATATCCTTCTCCGCAACGCGGATCGTGAACCGGCCGTCCTGCGCTTCGTCGCGCACGTTGAGCTTCATGCCGGAGAGGAGCTTCACGCGCGAAACGAACGACTGATAGGCGCGGAGCGGCATAGCGGCGAACGCGTCGTGGAGGAGGCCGTCCACGCGGAAGCGGATCCGCGCGCTTTTTTCTTCGGCTTCCGTATGGATGTCCGAGGCGCGGAGCGCGAAGGCGCCGCCGAGCATGATCTCAATGAGCGTGACCGGCGAGACGTTCGCGAAATCCAACCCGCCGAACTCTTTTTTTACCGCGTCAAAACTGACCAAGCGTTTTTTAAGGTCATCGATCCGCTCCGCCGCGATCTCCACCTTCCCCGTGATCGCCTTTTCGGGGGGCTTCACGAACTTATAGAAACGGAATGCGTCCTCCAAGCTGGATGCCGACACGACGAAAACTTTCACCTCGTAATCCTCGCCTTGCAGTTCTTTTACGGCGGCTTTCGTCGCCGGCAGCTCCGGATCCACCGCGCCGACCGCGATCTGCCGCGCCTTGAGCTCAATGCCGGCGATCTTCCCGTCGCGCGCCTTCTGTTCGGGGATCACGCGCACCGCCTCAAGCGAGACCGGCATCTTTGCGAGGTTCGCGTAGGGCATGCCGAGCTTCGCCGCCAACCGTTCCGCCGCCCGCTCCTCGCCCTCGCGGCGCAATTTCGCAAGCCGCGTCTGCAGGTCGTTTACCTGGACATTCGCCATTTCCCCTTATTTTACCGCCTTTTCCGACCCCTTGGAATTGGCTTGACAGTTTGTTATAAATGATGCTATAATGTAAGCGTTCTTTGGCAAGTGAAAACTGGACTGATGTCTATCGACTATCTATCGACCGTGGCGACCGCCACAAGGAGGAGGTATGCAGAGAAATTTTTGGAAGAAGGTCGTGGTAAGTGAGGTTGTCAGCATCGCCCTCTTCATGGCGGTGCCCCAACCGAC
>CAZDJP010000004.1:0-16756 GCA_964505865.1 uncultured Candidatus Saccharibacteria bacterium | reverse complement strand
CTTTTATTTTCTCTCCGCTCGCGGGTATAATCTAAGCGAAAACAACCGATGTCGGGACACTCGCACTGGGCGGGCATAAAGCATAAAAAGGAGATTACCGATGCGAAGCGCGGGAAGGTGTTTTCCAAGCTCCTCGCGGCGGTCTCCGCCGCGGCGAAATCGGAACCGAACCCGGATTTCAACCCGCGGCTCCGCGCCGCGATAGAAAAGGCGCGGGCGGCGGCCGTGCCGCAGGAAAACATCGAGCGCGCGGTGAAGCGGGCGTCCGAGGCGGGCGCGGGCATAGAAGAGCTCGCTTTTGAGGCATACGGTCCGGGAGGAGCGGCGATCGTTGTGAGCGCCGTGAGCGACAATAAAAACCGGACGGTGCAGGAAATAAAAATGATATTAAAAGAGCATGGCGGCAAGTGGGCCGAAGCGGGAAGCGTCCGGTGGGCGTTCGAAGCACCGGCGGGCGCGGCGGGGGTGGCCGCAGGCGCAATGGGCGGCGGCGCAAGAGAGTGGAAAGCAAAGTTCCCGCAAAAACTCTCGCCGGAAGACGCGGCGAAACTCGCCTCCCTCGTCGCGGCGCTCAATGACAATGATGATGTCCAGTGGGTCGTAACGAACGCCGATGCCGCCGCGTGACCGCCGCCCGCCCGTGATCGCCGTCGGCATTGACCCGGGAACGCGGCGGATCGGATACGGCGTCGTCCGCGCGGGCGGCGGCGCGATTACTTTTGTCGCCGCTGGCATCCTGCTGGTAAAAAGCTGCGTGAGCGGTTCCGCGACCGACGATGCCGCCGCGCTCCGCGAGGCGAAACTGGGAACTGAAAAATTGATCAGAAAATACCGGCCGTCGGTGCTGTGCGTCGAGCGGCTCTTCTTCGCGAAGAACCAAAAGACGGCGATGGCGGTCGCGCAGGCCCGCGGCGCCATTCTCCTCGCGGCGAAAGAAGCCGATGTCCCGATACGGGAATATGCGCCGAACGAGGTGAAGCTCGGGATCGCCGGTTACGGCTTCGCGGACAAGAAAGCCGTCCTCAAGATGGTCCGCCTCATTCTTGGGAAACGCGACCTTGCCGTCATTGACGACGCGAGCGACGCCCTCGCGCTCGCCATCATGGCGTGCGGCCGGGCTTTATGAACTTTTCATTTCCCTGTGGATTGCGCGGGGTTGACACGAGTGCTTCCTCCCCTATACTGATGAACATTAAAATATAAAGGTCGTGAACCACAGCGCTAATGACGACGGAAATTAAGACGTTCTGGCCTGCGAATCTCGCCTTTGTCCCATTAAGCGACGAGGGGGCCGCCGACGATGGCGGCATAGATGATGACCCGGACGACGAAGGCCCCGACAAGGAAGAGTCCGACGACCTCCACGGCAATGGGGATAATGGCGGGGACGATGAAGGTGATGACGATGAGTTAGGGGTGGAATAGCGGGTCGACGAGCGGCCTTCTCTAATATGAAACATTATTGCGGAGAAGGCCGTTTTTATTTGATAATAGAGTGGCATGCAATCAAGGAATGAATATAGCTGGAGCGCGCGATGGCGGCGGGGATTCCAGGTAGCGGGCATTGCCGTCGCGTTCGCGATCATCATCGCGTGCCTCATGGCGCTCTATTTTGCCGAAACTCTCCCTACCTTCGCGGAGATCACGAGTCGGCCTTTAAGCCAATCAACGAAGATCTACGACCGGACGGGGACCATCCTCCTCTATGAGATCAATGGCGGCTCCGGCGAAGCGCGGACGGTAGCCTCGTTCGATCAGATCCCCCAATCGCTCAAGGACGCGACCATCGCCATTGAGGACTCGGGTTTTTACAATGAACCGGCGTTCGACCTCCAGGGGATCCTCCGCGCCATTTATGTGGACCTCACGACCGGCTCCCTCGCGGAAGGCGGCTCCACCATCACCCAGCAGCTTGCGCGGACGGCATTCCTTTCCGACAACCGCACGTTCACGCGGAAGCTTAAAGAGCTCATCCTCGCCATCCGGCTGAACCAATACTATACCAAAGACCAGATCCTCGGACTCTACTTGAACGAGGCGCCGTACGGGCCGAATATTTCCGGCGTTGAAGCGGCGAGCGAGGATTACTTCGGCAAGCCCGTCACGGAGGTGAATCTGCCGGAGAGCGCGCTCCTCGCGGCGCTCCCACAGGCGCCGAGCTACTACTCGCCGTGGGGCAGCCATGTGGACGAGCTCATCGCCCGCGCCCATCTCGTCCTTCAGCGGATGTACGCCGTTGGAAAAATAAACAAATCACAGCTCACCGCGGCGCTCAAGTACCGCTTTACGTTCCAGCCGCGCTCATTGGGCACCATTAAGGCGCCGCACTTTGTCCTCGCCGTGCAGGACTACCTTGTAAAAAAGTACGGTGAGAGCCTCGTTGATAGCGGCGGGTTGAAGGTAATCACGACGCTCGACTGGAATCTCCAACAGGAAGCCGAGCAGGCGGTCGCATGGGGCGCGGCGCGGAACCAAGACCTCTACGGCGGCTATAATGCAGCGCTTGTCGCCGAGGACCCGACGACGGGGCAGATCTTGGCCATGGTGGGATCGCGCGACTACTATGCCACCTCATCGCTCCCCATTGGCTGCACGCCGGGGGTGAACTGCAAGTTTGAACCGAACTTCAATGTTGCGACGGAGGGACTCCGCCAGCCGGGATCGTCGCTTAAACCATTTGTCTACCTTACCGCATTCCAAGAAGGCTATACGCCGGACACCGTGCTCTGGGACGTCCCGACCGAGTTCAGTACGAATCCCGCCTGCCCTACGATCCCCGACATGAACTCCACGAATAAACTCTGCTTCCATCCGAACGATTTTGAAAATTTCCAAGGGCCGATTTCCATGCGCGACGCCCTCGCGCAATCAGTGAACGTCGTCGCGGTAAAGACGCTCTACCTCGCCGGCATGGCGCCCACTATAGCGAACGCGCGGAATTTCGGCCTCACGACGCTCACGAGCCCCGACACCTACGGCCTCTCGCTCGTCCTCGGCGGCGGCGCCGTGCGGCTCATTGACCTCGCTGGCGCCTACGCAACGCTTGCCGCCGACGGCATGAAGCATGCGCAATCAATGGTCCTCCAGGTCCAGGACTCGACCGGAAAAATGCTCGAATCATACCAAGATCAAGCAACGCGGGTGGCTGATCCGCAATCGGTCCGGCTCGTAAACGACGTCCTCTCCGACCCCGTCGCGCGAAGCGGGCTCTTTAAGAGCGGGCTTGACATCACAGAGGTCCCAAACTACGATGTCGCCCTCAAGACCGGCACCTCAAACGACTATCGCGACACGTGGGCGATCGGTTATACGCCGAATTTCGTCGCCGCTGTTTGGGCGGGTAACAACGATAATGCCCCGATGGTGCGCAGTGGCTCAAGTTTGCTCGCCGCGGTCCCGATGTGGCACATGTTCATGGCGCAAGCGCTCCAGAACTTTCCGCCGGAAACCTTTCCACAGCCGAACCCGGTCAATCCACAAAAGCCGATCCTCTCGGGCAACTACCTCTACAACAACCAGCTCCACTCTATCCTCTACTATGTAGATAAGAGCAACCCAACGGGGCCGCCGCCGACCGATCCGAACGCCGACCCGCAGTTCCATAATTGGGAAACGGCCGTGCAGGTGTGGGCGTCGCAAAACATCCAGAACTACCATTCTTATAACCAGCCGGTGTCAGCCGCGAATCCTCCACCAAACTAAAGAAAGCTCAATAAACAACTATTGTTTATGATTTTAAAATTGGCTTTAAGATATAGAGATACGATGCGTCGTTGGCCTGCCGGATGAGCGCCGGATTGTTCTCCTCTTGGAGGCCGATAAAGACCTCCTCGTCCTCCATCACGCGAATCGGGTCCGCGAGATATCGCCAATTAAAGAATGCCTCCGTTGTTTCCCCTTTGATCTTCGCAGGAAGGAGATAGTTGTTCTCGCCAAGCGATTGGTCGGCCGAGCTCACCTCGATTGTTTTTTTTGTTGGATGCGCTGCCAGCTTCACCTCGTTTGTTTTTTGCCCAAACACGCCAGCAAGCCTTATAGCATTTAAGAACTCTTCGCGGTTCAGTGTTGCTTCAAGCGCAAATTTTTGCGGGATGAGGGGAAGGTAGTCGGGAAATCCGCCCTCTATAAGCCGCGAGATAAGCTCTGCGCGCTCTGTCTTGAATAGTATTTGGTTCTCGTCATGAAAGATCCTCACTACCCCATCATTCCCCGCCATCCTGACGACCTCTTGCCCTGTTCGAAGGGGAATAAGTAATTTAAATGGTTCTTTGTGGGTGGTGGTAAATAAGTTCTGGGCAAGTGTTTTTTCGGCGAGACGGAACCCGTCGGTTGCCGCAAGCTTGACAACGTCGATGGAAAATTGGAGGAGGATGGTGTTAAGTTCCGGCCGAAGATCCGAGAATTGCGCGGCGATCGTTGTTTGTTGGATAGCTTCTTTAAGAAGTGTGTTTTTTATTTCAAGATGTTCTTTGGTGTTTTTTATGCGCGGCGTTGCCGGGAAATCATCCGCCGGCAGCCCTTGGATGGTCGCTTGATAATTATCTGTTTTTATAATAAGGGTGTTTGTTTTTTTCTCAAAATTCAAGCGGTCGCTTTTAATATTATTAATAAGGCTAGAGAGGAGGGCGATGGGGACGGTGATCCTCCCTTCCTCGATCACCTTTCCGGGCATATGGTAGGTAATCGCTATATCAAGGTTGGTGGTGGTAAAAACAATACCATCGCCATCGGCAATAATAAGGACGTTTTTTAATATGGGAAGGTTGAGGTTTTCTCCCGCAGCGCGCTCGATAACCAAAATAGCTTCTTTGATATTTGAATGTATTGCGATGAAACGCATGAAATAATTATTAAATAAACCTTATTAAATACTTATTAGAGTTAATAGTAATTTGATTTTTGTGGGTAAATGAATTTTAAGTAGATTTAACTTTTATAAATAATATCTTTAATTGTTAATATCTTCTGGTTGAGAGTGGAGTTCTTATTGATTTCCTGGTTAATTTTTTCATATGAGTGTATGGCGGTTGTGTGGTCCCTCCCCATCTTTTCCCCAATATATGGATAGGAAAGGTCAGAGATCTCCCGAAGTAAGTACATCGCGATCTGCCGCGGTTCTACCACCTCCTTCCGCCGGTTGTGGCTTACAAGGTCCTCAATAGTGACATTAAAGTACTCCGCGACCGCTTTTAGGATTTGGGCGTCGCCGATCTGTCGCGACGTGTTCTTCACCGCCTTTTCTATGGCATCCTCAGCCATTTCACGCGTGATCTCCGTATGTTTCTGCTCCTGCAAGAAAAGCAACTTCTTCAACACCCCCTCTAGTTCGCGCACATTCTTCCTCAGCCGCCGCGCGATAAGTTCAACAACATCCTCACCAAGCGTTCGTTGCGCCTCCTGGAGCTTGCTCCGTATAATAGCGATGCGCATTTCATACTCCGGGTAGCCGATATCAGCGACAAAACCGCCCTCAAACCGCGACCGGAGGCGCGCCTCAAGGGTTGGAATAGACTGCGGCGGCCGGTCCGAGGAAATGATGATCTGCTTGTTGTTCTCATAAAGAGCATTGAAGGTATGGAAGAACTCTTCTTCGGTTTTCTCCTTGCCGCCAATAAACTGGATATCATCAATAATGAGCACATCAACATCGCGATATTTTTTCTTCACACTCTCAATCCGGTCGTTCCGCAATCCCCATACCACCTCGCGCGTGAACTGTTCCGAAGGAACATACCTTGGCTTTATCCTTTTCTCATACTTCAAAAAGATCTCATTCCCCATCGCTTGGATGAGGTGCGTCTTGCCGAGTCCGACGCCGCCATATACAAAAAATGGATTATACTTCCCCACCCGTTCAACAATCGCTTTCGCAGCAGTGAAAGCGAGATCGTTGGACGGCCCCGTGACGAATGAGGCGAGCGTGTAGCGCGGGTTCAGGTTGGTTTCCGGCTCGACGCGATTAAACTCAAGCTCTCCAGCGGCGGCTCCAGCGAATTCTTTCACCACGGCGCCCTTCATAAACTCATCTTTCTGGTTGATGACGAACTCTACTTTTTTAATGGAGCTGTCCGTGCCGCGGAGGATCCCTAAGATATTCTTATAATACTTGCCTTCAACCCAATTTTTCGCGAAATTGTTCGGCAACGAGACATATAGCGTGCCATCCCGCCAGTCGATCGGCCTACTGTCACGAAGCCACATGGAAAAGTTCGCCTTAGACAGCTGGATCTCCATTTCCCCCATTGTTGATTGCCACAGTTTTTCGAGATCCATGAAAGCTTCAGATTATTATCACTTCATACTCCCCGCCAGTCAAAGAGTCAAATAAATGGTTTTGTGCATGACGTGTGCATAACCATTCTCGCTCACGGCGACCTATTGGCGTTTGCGCGGTGATTTTTTTATGGTACCATCATCCTAATGTCGCCAACCTACCAGCCAAAGAAGAAAAAAAGGGCGCGGACGCACGGCTTTTTCGCGCGGCGGCGGTCGCCGGGCGGCCGGCGAGCCCTTTCGCGCCGGCGGGCGAAAGGCCGGCGACGGCTTACCGTATAACGGCGGCGCAATGCGCCTTTCGCGGCTGCCGTCGCGGGAATTTCACTCGGGACGCTACCACAGGGCGGCGACCACCGCCTATTTCACCGTCAAGATGAAAAAGAACGATGCGGGAAAATGGAGGGCCGGTATTGTTGCGGGCGCCGCGGTCCATAAAAGCGCCGCGAAACGGAATTTCTGGAAAAGGCAAACAAAAGAAACGCTCCAGTCGTTTTTATCCGCGATGGAGATCACGGATGGCGGCGGGCGCGACATCCTCATCATCCTTTCTCCCAACATCAACGCGCTTACTAAAAAGCAGTTTAGAGGAAAATTAAAAGCAGCCGTGCGCGGTAGCGCGCGGACAACACCGCTATGAGCTACCTCTTCAACCTTATCTTCTACCACCCGACGCTCAACCTCCTTGTTTATTTCTATGAGACGATTGCGTTCCGCGACTTCGGCCTCGCCATCATCTTCGTCACGCTCCTCATCCGGATCGTTCTCTACCCCTTCTTCCATAAAGGCGCAAAACAGCAGATGCTCATGCAGCGCATCCAGCCGGAGGTGAAGAGGATCCAGGAGGCGCACAAGCACGACAAGGAAAAACAGGCGCAGGCCCTCATGGACCTTTATAAGCAGCACGGCGTAAACCCATTCTCAAGCATCTTGCTCCTCATCATCCAGATCCCAATCCTCCTCGCGCTTTATTGGGTGGTGGGGGCGGCGCTCAAACCCGGCGCGCTCTCGGGGCTTTACTCCTTTATCCCACAACCCGGCGCGATCAATACGGTATTCCTCGGCTTGATCAACCTCGCTGCGCCGAACATCTTCCTTATCCTCCTCGCCGCGGTCGCGCAGTATTTTCAGTCACGCCTCGCGATCTACCGCAACCCCATGCCCGGCGCGCAGATTTCACCCGCCGAGCGGATGGCGCGGCAAATGTCCTTCATCGGTCCCATCGTCACCATTGTTATTTTTTACAGCCTGCCCGCAGCCGTCGGCCTCTACTGGCTCATCACGTCGCTCTTCTCGGTTTTCCAGCAAATTATCGTAAATCGTCATTTTAGGGCGGGCGAAACGGCGGCGATCTGATATCGTTCCGCGCCGGCGCCGAACCATATATGCTTCATGCGCCGACGGGCCGCAAACTTGATTTTCTTAAAAAAATATGAAATAGTGACGGGACGATGGACAATTGGGAAACACTCACGAGAACGTTAGTGGAACTCATGGGGTTCCGCGACTACCGCGTGGAGATGAAGCCGGAGGAAAAGCGCGGAGCACTTTTCCTCTACGACGGCGGAAATTTCCTGAAGGAAAACCTGCCGAGCTTCGTGGAGAGCCTGAACCATCTTTTCCAAATGATTGCGAAAAAAAACGGCGCCGAGCTGATCTTTATTGACGTAAACAATTACCGGCAGGAGCGCGAGGGGCTCATCGCCGAGCTTGCACGCGCGGCGGCGAAGAGGGCGGTCGCGACAAAGGACGCCGTGCCGCTGCCCGCGATGAACTCCTATGAGCGGCGGCTCGTACACGTCGCGCTCGCGGTGCATCCCGAAGTCACGACGGAGAGCGTCGGCGAGGGCAAGGAACGGTACGTGGTGATCAAACCGCTCGCGGACCGCGGCGGGGGAGTGCGGTAAGCGGCGCGGCACAAGGAGCGGACGGCGGCTAGCCGCCAAGCGAGAGCGCGTAGAGCTTTTGGTCGTAGCGGTTCACGAAGAAGAGGGTGTTGTTGAAGACCCGAAGGCCCGTTCCGTCAATAGGTATCGTCGGGACGAAGAGGTTTCGCGTAGCCCCGGTGTCGGCGCGCACTTTAAAAAACGCATCTTCTGTGAAGAGAGCTTCTTGACCATACGCGTCTGGCAGGGGCTGCATCGCGAGCGTGCCTTGATCCTCCGGGATGGCGCAATAGAACGCGAGAGAGGGCGTTGCGACGGTTGTTGTGGCGTTCGCGGTAGAAGCGGCAGTAGACGAGGCGCCAAGAGCAGCCGCAGTAGAGGTGACAACCTCGTTATTAAAAACGCATTTCTCCGGCAAGGTGAGAAAGTTCAAGTTTGTGAGCCCAATCGCGGGATTCCAAAGAGCAAGCGTTCCTCCGCGTTCTGCGGCGCCGGCCGTAAAAACGAGCGCATCAGGAGAGGTGTTGTTGCTCCAGATCGTGTCCAGCCCCGCGGCGCCATCCAACGGATGAGCGAAGGTTTTTTCCGCGATATTAAAGACGACAAGAGAGCCAGTTTCATACGAGCTTGCCTTGTCGGCGATCACGATCTGGTTCTTGCTCGGCCATGCGAGGGTGACATCGGCGAGGTGGAGCGTGGCGAGCGCAACCGGTCGCGCGTTGGTCTTTGACGCATCAAGCGTGAAAAGCGTTTCACTGCCGTCAGTGTTCGTTTTGAGATAGGCGATGCGCTCGTCTGCGGGCGACCAGGCCGGCGAGAGGATCCCCGCTGTAAGCGGCAGCCACGATTTCGCGGCGACATCAAAGAGGCTTGTTTGCGGGTTTGCTGGGTCGCCGAAATTTACCACAACCTCCGCTCCATCGAAAGAAAAACTGGCGGCGATGATGTTGTTGATGGCAATCGAGTTGAGAAAAGTTGGTTCGCCGTTCAGGATGCTCGCAATTTTCCCATCCGGCTCCACAATAGTGACGTTGTTTTTTGCATCAACAAAATAAGCAAACGTCGGTTCATTGGAAATGAGCCCGAAGCGCGTTGTGCCGCTCGCGACCTCTCCCGCCGAGGCGATGCCGATGTTCCCCGCGCTTGAACCACTCGCCGCGCCATTGCTGGTTCCCGGCGCTCCCTGCGTGCCAACGGCAGGCAGCGAACCAGCCGTCCCATTTGAAGGCGCCGTTCCCAATCCCCGGTTGCGCTGGAAGAAAAACCAATATAAAAGGGCGACAACGATGATGACGACAACGATGACGAGGATAATATATAATATGCGGCGCCTCATGACTCTTATAGTACTCTGTTATGTTCCCGCCGCCGTAGACGCTGGCGGCGCAGCGGGCGGGTGCAGGAGATCGGCTGGATTCGTGAGGGCAGTGAGGGCGGGGTTCACGGTCTGGAGGATGATGTAGGCGCCGGCGAGGAGAAGGAGGCCCAGGAGGGCGCCCGTAATCCAGCTCTTCCCCTCACTTTCTGTCGAGGGATTACCCCGCCCCGTCGCATAGCGGATCCCGCCATAGACAATAACCCCGAAGGAAAGCACGCCCGCAATTGCAAGAGCAAATAAATAGAATCCCTGGATGAGGCCTGTCACGCCGGAACCCGAACTTACGTAGGGGATGGAGGGATTGATCGTGATGGCGGCGGCGAGCGCGTGCGAGATCATGCGTGGTTATTGGTTCGCTGAAGTGAGCGCGACGTTTTTACCAATTGAGAGATATGGGTTATCGCTCTCCTGCACTCCAAGCGTGATTGCAAGCGAATAACCAGCCGGTGCGTTGTTTGCAAGGTTGACGGTGAGCGATTGCGGATTTTCATTGGTAGCCACCGCCTCGCCGTTCACCGTCCAATTGAACAAGAGCTTGCCAAGCTCATCCGCATTGAAGAAGTACGGCACCGCTTGGAGCGAGATGGACGAAGTCGCGAACTCATCGTTTGGATATGGCGCAACGACAACGACCTGCGGATCCACCATGGCAATATAAGCCGTGTTCAGAAATCCTCCTCCATACGTGGGCACCTCAACGCGGAGCGACATGATTTCATTGTGGCCCGGCGCGCCGAAAGAGATGGTTTGGGCGCCCGTTCCGCCACCAATGAAATTATCGTCCAAATACCAGTGGATGGTTTGGGCGTCGAGCGGGACGAATCCCCCACCGTCAAGGATCGCCACCGACGCCTCCATGGGAGAATGTATTGATGGCAGAACTTTCCCCGTATATGCCGCCGGCGCGCTGCCGCCGAGCACCTTCCATGTGATGATGATCTGTCCGTTAGCCGTCGCCTGCGCGCGGGCTGCAGTCGGCGCCATGGCCGCGGCTAGCACCGCGATGGCGAGCGCCATTATGGCGACCGCGCCGATCATCCTCGGCTTATTCATTCCTTCTATTATAGCAAATCTCGGCCCGCGCTATATGTTTTCGTCCTGTGCCTGCCCATCTTCGTCTTCGCCGCTTTCTTCCTAGTCTCCTTTTCCCTCCTCTTCCTCGGGCGCAAGGATGCGCTTCGCCTTTTCCACTATTTTCTTCGCGCGCTCTTGCGCCTCGCGCGCTTTCCGCTCCGCTTCTGTTTCTTCGGGTGCCTCTTTTTCGCCAGCACCTTCTTCCGCCGGAGCGCCGGTTTCCTCGCCCGTCACGGGTTCTTCTCCCACCAGCTCCTTCTGCGCCTGTTCCATTGGCGGTCGTTCCTCGCCAAGCGCTTCTGGCGATATCTCTTTCTCCGGCGGGGCGCCCTCTGCCGGCGCCGCTTCGACCCCTCCTTCCGCAACGCCGGCTTCGCCGCCGGCAGCCGTTCCTCCTCCCGCCGTCGCGCCGGCCTCCGTGGCGTCTTGAGCCGCTTCGCCAGCTCCGACGCCGCCACCCGCGGCAGCTGTTCCGGCGACGGTCCCCTTCGCCGCCTCCCCGGCTTCTTCGGTCGTCTTGGCGGCCGCCACGCCTGCGCCCTCCGCCACCTCTCCCATCGACGCTTCTGACCCCCCCTCCGCTTTTGCCGCAGTGGCCGCAAGCTGTTGCGCCTTCGCCGTCGCTTTAGAGGGATTGGCATCCATCCACCATGTTATGACAGCTGCTGCGGTCCATATCCCCGGAAGCTCTTGGACAAGAGGGAGGGCGCGGAGAAACATAGCGGCTCCTATCACCACCTGAATAGTCTGGCCCAAACCAAAAATATTACTCACAATCAGCCCGACCGCCGCAGGCGCCTCCTCCACGTCTCCGGCGAGAGGCACTTCTGCGGCAACATCCATGATAAATGCACAAACAACAATAAGCACACCGACGGGAAGGGATATTTTATGTCCCGCGAGAGCCGCATCCCCGGCATCCCTCTCCTCCCCATACTCCTCGGCTTTCCGTCGCGCTTCAGCGGCATCAACTTCTCCTTCCCAAGCACCTTCTTCAGCCATATGGTTACATTATGATCCCTGCTTCTCCGCCAAGAGCTGTTCCGGGTTCGTCGTGATGATCTGGTCCTCAAAATAGGACGGCACGATCTGTATCGCGACATGGCGCTTGCCGGCGAAGAAAATGCCGGTGCCCACCTCGGCGCTCAACAAGAAATTCTTCTCGGCCTCGGTGAGGTCGAACGCCTTCGCGACGATGTCGATCGTCGCCGGCGCCTGTTTCAACAAGAGCTGCAGCGACGAATTCGTGATGATGGGGCGGCCGTAGGGCGAGCGCAGGAAATCCTCCACGTCCTGCGTGATGGTGGAAACGCCGAGGAAGTATTTGCGCGCGCGCTTCACGAGGCCGAACAAAAACGTCGCGCTGTCGTCGTTCTTCATCATGATCCATGCCTCATCGATGAAGAGCAGCCGTTTTGCGAGCTTCGCGCGGATGAGGGACCAGATGAAATTGAGGACGACGAACATGCCGATGGGCCGCAGTTCCTCCTCGAGATCGCGGATGGAGAAGACGATAAGGCGGTTATTAATGTCAATGTTCGTCGGCTGATTGAGGAAGCCCGAAAAGCTCCCCGTCGTGTATTTATAGAGCTTTTCCGCCATCGGTCGGCCGCCCTCGAGGTTGCGCAGGACGGTTTCCAGGTCGCCCAAGAGCGGCGGTTCCTTGCCGGTGAAATCGGTGTCCGGAACGATCTCACGCGAGGCGTAGGTTTCGGTCAAAGCGCGGTCCAAGACGGCGTCCTCCTCCGGCGAGACCTTCCCGAGCATGAGCTTTAGAAGCGAGGCGAGCGTCACGATGTGCGACCGCAAAACGTCGGAGGGCGTTTCGCCTTCGGGGACCAAGGGCAGGTCGAACGGATTGATGTGCTCGTGCGACGAAAGGGAAATGTTGAACATGCTGCCGCCGAAGGTCTGCGCGAGCCGCTCATATTCGTTCTCCGGGTCGATGACGAGCACCATGTCCACGCCCGCCATGAGCGAGCGGACGATCTCGAGCTTTGTCGTGTACGATTTGCCGGAGCCGGATTTCGCGAAGACCACCTGGTTCGCATTTTCCAAAGAAAACCGGTCGAAGATCACGAGGTTGTTGTTGTGGAGATTGATGCCGTACATGATCCCTTTATTGGACGAGAGGTCTTCCGACACGAACGGGAAGAACGACGAGAGCGGCGACGTGTTCATCGGCGTGTAGACCTGCAGCTTGTCGTTGTCCAAGGGCAGGATGGAAGAGAGGCCTTCCATCTGTTCAAAAAGCGCCGGCTTCAGGTAGACGAGCTTCGCCTCCATCATGGTGACAAGCTTGCTTTCAAGGCGCGCAAGCTCTTCGAGGTTGTCAGCGTAGATCGTGATGTAGACGCCGGTATTGAACAGTTTTTCCTCCGACTGTTGGAGCGCGTCGCGGAGCCCCTCCACGTCTTTTATTGCCGTCTCAAGCATCGGATTCCGCACCATCCCTTTTTCCTGCTCATCGTTGATCTGCGACTCGATCTGGCCGGCCTTTTTTTGGAGGTGTTTGAGCGCCGTTCCCGTATCGATCGGGTTCACGAAGAGGGAGACGTCAAAGAGATTCGGCAGGTTGATGAGCGGTTCGAACCACCCCGTCGAGAGGTAGCGCGGATACGAGAAGACGAAAAACGTCTTCGCGAGCTTGTCGCCGATCTTCAGGTAATTTGAACGCACCTCGGCGCCCGCCGGCGCGATGATCTGCTTGACCTTCTCAAAATCCTCTTTTTGCTGTTGCGGCTGCGGCATGGAGGGTTACGCCGTGGGCAGCGGGATATCTTTTCGTTCCACGGTCTGCGGATTGTAGAAATTGTAGAACAGTTCCGTGAGCGCGTCGTCCGCGAGCACGGTCGCCTCGAGGCCGATGTCAAGGAGGCCGTTCGTTACCTGGCTCACGCGCTGGGCGAGCTGGGCGAGATTCTCGCGGAACAGCTGGTCCGCCGCCGCCGCTTCATCAGATCTTTCCGCCTCGCTCTCCGCCTTTTTCCCGAACGGCAAGAACCCTTTAGCGGATCTTTTCGTCGGCAGGATGCTCGCCGGGTAGAACGGCACGACGACGAGGAACGTCTTCTCCATGATCGCGTTCTTTTCCACAAACCCCTTCACAAACTCCGCGTATTCCTCGATCTGGCTCTGGAGGAGCGGCGACTCCTCGCTTTCCTTCCGCGCGAGGAGCTCCTCGACGTATTTATCAATATTCACCTTCCGCGAATGGATGACGATCTGGAGCGGGAAGTCGATGCCGTTCAAAAAGTTTTGGTAGCCCTGCGTCATGAGGTTCTGCTCCATGTCCGATTTGAGCGAGAAGTTCACGCCGCCGACCATGACGATCTGGCGCAGGCCGCCGTCCTTCATGACGACCGTCTTGTCGCGGATCTCCTTGATGTCCACGAGGTCCAGCGAATCGCCGAGGTCCTGTTTGTTCGCCATTGGCTTGGTTCTATTTTCCCATCATTATCAGCGGTAGTCCACCCGCCGCGCCGCCTGGCGGTCGCCCGTGATCCGCTGGAAGATCTCGTAGCGGCCGTAGCGCTTCCGATCGGTGAGCTGGTTCGGCGCCACTTTCGTCCCCGTGAGGAGGCCTTCCCAGTGTTCATGGAGGGCATCGCCGCTCGCCGCCTTTTGGCGCAGCGGCGCGATCGGCGCTTCCTCGCGCTCGCGCGCGGCGGGATGGGCGCGGCCGGTCGCCGGATGCTCCGGCTGCCATACGTAGGTTTGCGGGTTCCAGTAAAAATGAAGCGCCGAGAGGATGACTTTGCCGAGCGGACGGCCTTCGATCTTCACGAACGCGATGCCGCCGGCAGCGCCCAAGACGACGATGGAGAGAATGAGCCAGAGCCATGTTTGGAGGATGAAATACAGAAGGGCTGAAAATCCGAAGCCCACGCCCACAATGATGAATTGCCGGAGCGAAAGCGGCCCAATGATCTTGTCTTCCGTCTCGATAAATTGCGGAACTTGGAATTGCACCTCTCTATTATACCGCTATATCGCCAATGCCGGCGCGGCGCGCCACGGCCCTATCGGGGCGGCATGGGAGGCGGCGGCGCTGGCCGCGGAGGCTGCGGCTGTGGAGGTTGCATCGGTTTAGGCGGCGATGGCGGTTTGGGCGTCGCCGGAGGAGACGTTGTCGCCGCGCTGATGCTTGTTGCGCCGGTAATCTCCGTGGTCAGGCGCGGGCCTTGCGTTGCCGCCGTTGCCGGCGGCGCCGTCGGGGTCACCGGGTTTTCCGGCGACGGGGACTTGTAGTCGGTGTAATGGACGACGCGCGTGGTCGCGGGTCCTGGTTTCGGCGCCGTCACCGGCGTCGCGCCGAACTCGAGTACGGCCGATTTTATCGGCGCCGGCCCCGCAGGCCTCTTTCCTAGATCAATAGGCCTTGACGGCAACTCAAGTCGGAAATCCGGCGCCTGTGATTGGACTTTGGATGAGGCGTATTCATGGATCATGATTGGCGGCGGTTCCGCTGCGCCAGGGCCCTGCGCGCCGCCGGCGCCGCGCCGTTGCGCCGCGAGCCGCTCAAACTCATCCATCGAGCCGGGTTGGGATGCCGGGGCCGCCGGCTTCGGCGCGGGCGAAGCGGGAGACGGGAGCTTTGAAGGAGTCGGCGATGTCATCGGCGCTGGCGCCGGCGCCGCCGGCGGGCGCGCATCGGTCAGTTTCACCACTGGCTGCGCCGAAGTTGAGCGCGACCAGCCGACGGTCGGGGCCGCGGGCGCTTGCGGCACGGGAGGAACTGGAGGCGCGGGAGGCGCTATATTCGCCCCTAGTTCGCCGCCCGGAGTTTGTGGGATGATTTTTAGTGGACGGACATCCGACGTGGTTGAAGTGAGCGGATGATAGTTATTCTCAAGCTCGTTTTTTATCGGCGAGAATATCTTTATATTTATTTCATCGGCAATGCTATTTGAAAATTTCGGATTGTTGACTGACAGGGCTTCATCTATTCCCAGCCCCATATCGTAATAATGTATAATACCCAACATCACCAACCCCACCAGTTGCTCGATCATAAGCCGCTTCTCTCCATCGATGATCCGATTATTATCGCAAATCTGGTGGACGATCCTGGTATTACGCTCAGAGGTTAGCGCTTCTTTCAGCTTGTCGGGGAGCGAATCAAATCGCCTATTCAGCTCTTGTTCCGTGAGGGAGTCAATAGGAAGCATACGCTGTGATTATATCATTCCTCCTCCTTACTTCTTTCAATGCGGTACGTTTTCACCCTCCCGCTAAAAACCCCGCGATTGTCGTAAGCGCCGACCATTCTGAAATAATAATTTTTAAAATTCCCAGTTTTTTTGTACGCCCGCTGTGCCATTCGATAATCATGGTATGAGACGCCAGTCTGTTCATTGATGACGGTTGCCCTTCCTTTAGAAACAAGGCTGTCGTATTCGTCCAATGTTTTCTTAGCTCTATCAGGATTTTCCATAAACATGAGTGGTCGGAGAAAGTTCGTCGTTTTCCGCTTAGCGTTTTTCATGAACTTCCAACCGCCCTCTATCTTCCCGGCGGCGTTTCCCATGAATCGGTCGTGCGGGGTGAGGAATTCCTCCTGCTCTTCCCAAAAGGGATTTGGCTGGGTCGGGTCGTATCTTCGACCATCCGGAAGCGCATGGCTTTTCTGCGCTTCGGTGCTTGTATCATTCACCCGCTCGCGGGTTTCATCCAACCTAGCCGCTCTTTCTCGCCGCCCACTTTCTTGGCGTGAATCCGAATCCCGCCTTCGGCGGTCGTGTTCACCCTCATGTGGCCGCGCATCCTCCAATGGCGCCCGGTCAGCATCTGATTTATTGGATTCATATCTTTCCATGAGCGTTTAAAATGATTTTATAATTGCTTCCAGTCGGCTCCTTTCACATCGGCTCTGCAAACAGTGCAGTTTACAGTCGGCTTATTGGTACTTTGGAGAACATTCGGTTCGGGCTGGCCCGTTTTAACGCAATTTTGGCATTGCCATTTCTTAACCGTTCCACTGAAAACTTTGGATCCGCTCTTCATACCTTCCCAGACGGCAGCGATAGGACCTTTTCCTTTAGTTGCTTTCTCGAATGTTGCTGCTGCGCCTCCCGCCGCTGCCGCCGCCCTTCCTAAACCAACGGATACTTTCCCGCGGAGGCGGGTCCATGGGGTATAGGGG
>CAZDJP010000003.1:10202-17175 GCA_964505865.1 uncultured Candidatus Saccharibacteria bacterium | reverse complement strand
ACGGTCGGGGCCGCGGGCGCTTGCGGCACGGGAGGAACTGGAGGCGCGGGAGGCGTTGCGACGGACATCGGTTCAATGTCCTTGATTATCTTCGGGCCAAGAGGCATTCCTGCCTGCTCGTGCGGCGCCGGCGCATAGGTATTTTCAAGCTCGGCCCTCAACGGCGAGAATATCTTTGCCATAACTGCCGATGTAACGCTAGCGGCGGTTTGCGGAGGCACCGATGCCCCCTCCTGCAGTTCTTTTGTGACATCTTCCGGATGGATGAATCCTAAAAGCGCCCAACCGACCAGTTCCGCCAAGGTGGCGGCTCGTTTATCGTCCAAGTGATTGTCTTTCGCGATGCGATCAATGATCTCCGCGGTCTGCGCGGAAAAGATCGCCCTCTGCAAAACCGGTCCAATAGTGACAAACCTATTTCTCGCTTGGTCGGTGGTAATGGTTATCATGAAAGCGTTCAGATATTGGTTCCTCGCTCACGATTGAGCCGTTCACGCTCGGCTTCCATCCTGCTTCTGAACGACTCTCGCTCTTCCATTTCTTCTTGCGACCTCCCCGTCGCGCCGCCGGGAGGCGGTACGATTTTCGGACTGCTCGGCCCACCCGAACTACTAGTAGGCGTTGAGCTTGGGCTACCCGGCGCCTCTCTTTCCTCTTCCTGAATGTCGTAAAGGCTCTTTAAGTCGATCAAGGTGCGATAGGAGCCTTTCTGTATCCAAGGGACGAGCGATCCATTTTCAAGAATCTTTCCGCGCGCCTCCTCAAATACAGGCGGTTCGCTTCGCAGCTCGTTTACTGCCGCTTTGAATTGCTCCAGATCGTTTTTCTTAGATATTTCGGTGAGAAGAGACGCCGCGTTGGTTTGAGAAAGCACCCCGAACGATTTTACCACCTCCCTGCGCGCTTTCTTCATGTTCTCCGGAACGAGGGTGGGGGGGACATCTATGCCTTTTTCCCGGAGGCCGTCAATTATCTTTTTATAGGCGGCGCCATCGGTGTTCATGAATAATACCGACGCCGCTTCGGGGTTCTTCGCCGCCAATTTTTTAAACTCACCTTCAATGGCCTCATTTTTCGCCTGCAACTTCTCTTCTTCCGTGTCCGTCTTCTTGCCATACTCACTGACATCTTTATTTATGGCGTCAATCATGGAGCGGGTGCTCTTAACGCGCAGTTCATCGAAATTCTTTTCCGCTTCGCCGCCGTACCGTTTCATTTCCTCTTTCCGCTCCTCGCCGAGGTACTTTTGCAAGCGTGCATCGTCATGCCATCCTTCCTTATTGGCGCGCGCCAAAATGGCCTGCCGGCGCATGGCGTTGGAAGTGCCGAGCTGGTTGAGCGCCTGGTCGCGGGTGAGCTTCCCGACGCTCTCCGCATAACCCGCGGTGGCTTTTTCTCCGCCCCACACTGCAGTACCCTCACCAATACGGCCGGCCCATCGGGTGATAAGGTTGCCATGCTGTTGCATTGATGAGAAGCGCTGCCGCGCCTTCTCGCCGCGGATCGGCGCAGTGACGACCTGCCGGCCGCGCCTTCCAGCGTAATTCCCCACCGCGCGGCCGACGGACTTCATGGCGCCGATGCCGGCGCCAGCGCCGGTGATGGAGAGCTTGTTCGCCACGTACATGCCGCCCACGGCGAGGCCGACGACGATGACGCCCTGAAGCATTGTCGTCACGACGTTGCCGACGACCGTGCCGAATGTGCTAGAAACGCCCGCGAGGAGCGGATTGCCGGTTGGTTGATATGACGTCCCCTGGAGGAATGCAAGCGGATTGCCCGCGAGCGAACCATGCATGGCCTTCGCGGTTGCGATGGCAAGCCAGAGGAAAAACACGACGATGGGGGCGAAGAAGGTCCATCTGATGAATTCATTCCACCACGAGCTCCAATGTTTCTTCGTGCTTGGGAAGAGCCACAAGAGCCACGCGAAGGGCATGAGGATGAGAAGGAATGCGAGAGTAACGTAGCGGATGAGGAGCATAATGAGGAAAACAGCGAGCGTGATGATAATCACAATGAGAAGCGCTGCGGCGGAAAAAATGCCGACAAGCGGTGTGATCAAGGCGGCAATATCATCGCCCGTATTTACCTTAATTGAGCCCGCACCGCCCGAAGTAATGATCGTGTTATCGGTGCTCGTAACGGTGAGGAGCGCCCTTTGGGGTGCGAAGGCGCCGGCGAGGTCCTGAGCGAAAGCTCCCGCGCCGGATAGCCCGTTTGAGGCGGGAAGCTGCGCAAGGAACGAGTTGGTAAGCGTATCGCCGAAATTGATGATCGCGCCGCCGATGACCAAACTGAAGTTGACGAGGACGGCGGCGACAACGAGCCGCCACAGCGTGCTTTTAATGCCATAGCTCTCGCGATGAAGGATGGTCGCGATGGCGATGATAATGATCGCGAGGACGAAGCCGAGGTTCGCAACCGCGAGCGTGACCGTGAATCCGGTCTGGACGGCGAACGTATTCACGATGTTATTGCTGAGCTGCAAGACGATCGCGATTTCGTAGGTGAGGAGCGACATGAGAAAAGCAGCGATCGTCGTGATGATGTAAATCACGCCGAATGCGACATAGCCGATGACGCCGCCCGCGAGGCTGCTGATACCGAAAAGGTCAGCATGCGTTGTATGTACCGGCAAGAAGACCGCGAAAATACCCGCAAGCGCGAGGATGAGAATGAGCGGCAGCCGTTTCTTGATCATAGTTATGGCTGGACGTTGACCGAGCAGGTGGCCGTTGAGGTGCCGTTCGTTACCGTTGCCTGCTGCGTCCCGGAGCCGTAGAAGACGGTGGTAAAGATATCGCCAGTGCCGCTTGAAGGCACGCCCGCGGGAACCGACCAGCTGTAGCTGTCTGACGCCCCCCCCGTAGCGGCAAATTGCACCTCGTCCGTCGTCGTGGCTACCGGCGGGTTCGCGGTGCACATGAGGGGCGGCAGTGCGGGCGGCGTTATCGTTACGACGGGCGGCGGCTGGGTCCCTGCAATCCCCGCAGTACCACTCAAAACCGCTTTTTGGACAACACTTCCCGCAATGGTTAGAGCGAGGCCAATGATGGCGTTGGCGTTCACGATGAGCTTCGTATCGGAATTAGTATGGCTATGGAAGATGCTCTTTATGGTGGTGCCCGGCGTGAGCGTGATTGGCTCGGTGCCGTTCGCGCACGTGGAGGAGGTTGTTGTTGCTCCATTGCCGCATTTCTGCTGCCCCTTGTAGCCGTTGGACGCGAGAGCATTGTCCTCGGCTGCATGCTGGTTGGCGGACGCGACTTTCACGACGGAATCGTAGGCCTCCATGAAGGCGCCGTAAGGGTTATTGTTCGGCGAGAGGAGAGCCGCAAAGCCATTCATGCCGCCGACGCTGAAGTTATTGTAATAACCAGGGATATTGCTGACGGCGTTATATAACGTACAATTCGTCCCCGGCGAACCGTTCAGGGAGATGCCGCCCGGCGTTATGTTCGCCGAAGAAAAGGAATTTTTCAGCCAGCCGCCGACGTTTGTACTGAAATTAGGGCAAAGGGTGGGAAAGATCTGGCCGAGCGCGGCTCCCGCAGCAACATTGAAGGCGCTATTGATGAACGGCCCCCACATTTGGATGAGAAGCGGGTTGCCCGAATTTTGTATAAGGGCAAGTACCTTGTTTTGCAGGAGCGAAATGAGCGTGTTTTTGAGTATTTGGAGAAGAAGGCCCTGCACCCATTGCCATATAGTTCGTGAAAGCTGCGTCGGATTATAGACGATTTCAAACCCAAAGGCGTGAGCGGTGGGGATGGTAAAAGCGTTTTTCAGGAGCGCCATTATTGCGTCGCCTCCGTGCGCGGCCGGTCCACGCGAAGAAGCGAGCGCGTTTGCGAATGTTTGATCTGCGAGCGCGCTCTGCCAGGCGTTTTGGAGTTCTTGTACCGCTGCATTGTATTTACTGCTCTCGCCTTGGAAGATGATGGCCGCTTTCAGTGGATCGACTGATGAGTTTTCGGCAAGGTCGAGCGCATTCCGGTCGTATACCAAGACCCTGACAAAGCTCTTTTGGAAAGCGGCGAGGTTTGCAGGGACTGCAAGGGCGCCGAGATCGTTGAGCGCGCCGTTGATTTGTGAAGCAACGAAAGAGTTATCCCCGGGCGTTGCCGCGCTTGGATCGCTCACGGTGTTTTGCAAGCCCGTCGCTACGAAATACTGGTTGATGATGTCGCTCACGGCGCCGCCGTACGCCGCGGTCGCTGACGCATCGGTGTCCGTTGAAATGCGGATTGCTTGCAGCGCCGGATCGACATCCCAATTCGGGATTTTCAAATCCTGGTACGCGGAACTGGACGCAAGCTCTTCTAAAACGCTTTCCTCAGTGGGTACGGCAACAAGCGGGGTTCCGCTCGCATCCGTTTGCGGGCCATCGGGATTATAGGCGGCGACATCGTTCGCATAAGCATCGGCGAGCTGGTTGGTCAAATTATCCGGGCTGGATGCCGCGCCCGCGAAAGCGTTCGACGCGAATGCTCCTTCCGAAGCCGGAGATTGCACAGTGAAGGCATTGGCGGCGGAAGAAGAGGCCGAGATCCCTGCCGCAGTGAAGGGCAATGATGCGCTTGGAGCCGTCGCGCTGCCGTTGACGCCTGGCTGGGTCGCAAGGAAAGCAAGAGTGCCAGCGACGACGGCAAAAATGAGAAAAGCGACAACCAGCTTTTTGGCATCTACCATTTATATAGATTATAGCGCAACGGCGCTGTCAAGATTTGCCGTTATCCACATGCGGCGCATCTCGGAGAGCGGCGATAATCGCGGCGATGTCCTCTCCGGAGAGATTTTGAGGCCTCGTTCCGGGCGCAATGCCGATCGCTTTCAGAACGCATTTCGCATCGCTCTTCGCCTTCGCGCCGCGAAATGCGGCAGCTAGATTGTTCAGTACGGTTTTTCGCGGCTGCGCGAAGATGAGGCGCACGGCGGCATAATACTTATTCGCGGCAACGAATCGCTTTTCCTCGCTGGCCGCGATGGCGATGATGGCGGAATCCACTTTCGGCACCGGCCGGAAATGTCCTTTCGCAACAGAGGCCACAACGCTCGGCGTCCCCCAAAATTGGACGCTTGCGGCGAGCCGGTTCGTCCGCGGCGGCCGAGCGGTAAGCCGCTCCGCCACCTCTTTTTGGACCATGAAGGCGCAGCGCTCCGGCGGGCGGTCGCATTCGCCGATGACCCGGAGCAGTCGGCCGGTGAGGTAATACGGAATGTTGCCGACCAGCTTATATGGCTGCCGTCGGATGAGCTGTTCCGGTCCGCCGAGGAGCGCGAGCGCGTCGCCTGCGACGACGCGGACCTGCGCGAATCCCGCGCCGCGCAGTTTTTTTTCAAGCTGCTCCGCGAGCCGCACGTCTTTCTCGACGGCGATCAGTTCGCTCCCGCTCCTCTCGCAAGCCGCTGCGAGAGGAAGCGTGAGCTCGCCGTGTCCCGCACCAACCTCGATTATGGCCTCGCCGCGGGCGGGCGCGATGGCGCGGATCATTTTTTGCGCCGTCGCGCGGTCTTTCAAGAAATGCTGGCCGAGCAGTTTGTTCGCCATGGATATTACCAACGAATGACGCCTTCATCCTCCTCGTTTTCCACGCTGCGTTCCGCCGCGTCAGTCGCGGGCGCCGCTTCCAAGCACTCTTCCGGGACCTCCGCGATGAACCGCGACGGCATGCCGTAGAAGCTCACGGAGAGCTTTTCCTTCGCGCGCGTCATCGCGACGTACATGAGGCGGCGCTCCTCTTCGAGTGACGCCTCGTCATCGATGGAGCGGATGTGCGGCAGGAGCCCTTCGGCGGCGCCGGCGATGAAAACGTTTTTGAACTCCAGCCCCTTCGCAAGGTGGATGGTCATCAAATTCACTTTTTCCTCGGGCCGCCTTGCCACGCCGCCATCTTCCCCGCCGCCATCTTCCCCGCCGTCCGCTCCCCCGCCGCGCCGCTCGGCCGCCTCGTCGTCCGTTGACTGGAGCAGGCTCATTTTTTCAAGAAAATCGGGCAAGGTGGCGGCTTCGGCGGCGAACCCTATTAGCTCCGCAATGTTCTCTTTGCGCTCGTCGGCGTTCAAGAAGTTCGCTTCCAAATAGTCCACATAGCCGAAGGCGTCAAGGAACGTTTTGACGGCGTCGGCGGGCGAAAGCGCCGACGCTTCGGCCACCCGCCGCGCAAACGCGGCGAATTTCCGCTTGGAGAGATTTTTTTCCAGCCGCTCGCGCGCCACTTCGTCGCGGGGGTTCGCGGCCCATCGGAGCGCGGCGACGGCATCCTTTATTTCACGCCGTTCGTAGAATTTTAATCCGCCGAAGATCTGGTAGGGGATGCCGCGGCGGATAAGCGCCTGTTCGAGCGCCCGCGACTGCGCGTTCGTGCGGTAAAGGATGGCAATGTCGGAGCGCGCCGCTGTCGCCTTTTCGATCCCCCCAGCGATCCATTCCGCCTCGTCGTTCTCGCCCCATGCTTCAAAGAGCGTGATGCGCTCCCCTTCCGGGTTCGACGTCCATAGTTCTTTCGGCGTGCGGTAGCGGTTCTGCGCCGCGACCGCCGCCGCGGCGCGGATGATGTTCTTCGTTGAGCGGTAATTCTCCTCCAAAAAATGCACCTGCGCGCCCGGCCACTCCTTTTCAAAACCGAGGAAGGTGCGGATGTCGGCATAGCGCCAGCTGTAGATCGTCTGCTCGTCGTCGCCTACGACGGAGAGGTTCCGATGCGCGCCCGCGAGGAGCTTCACGAGCTCGTACTGTTTCGGGTTGATGTCTTGGAACTCATCCACGAGGATCGCGTCAAACAGCCCGCGGTATTTTTTGAGGATGTCGGGGCGCGCGCGGAAAAGCGCCACCGGCTTTTGGATGAGGTCGTCGAAATCAAACGCATTGTTCCGCGCGAGCGCCGCCTCATATTTTTTGAAGATTGAAACAATAAGCGCCCGCCGCTCCGCCGCCTCGCCGTTCCCGTCCGCCGCGCCCGCCGCCGCG
>CAZDJP010000003.1:8428-10102 GCA_964505865.1 uncultured Candidatus Saccharibacteria bacterium | reverse complement strand
CCGCCGCGCCCGCCGCCGCGTCGACATTCTTCATCTCGCCGACCATGCCCATGAAAAACGACGGCGTATCCTTTTTGCCGAGGCGACGCTCTCCCTTTAAGATCTTTTTCACAAGGTCGAAAGAATCATGGTCGTCAAAAATAGCGAAATTCGGTTCCCGACCGAAGGCGCGGCATTCCCGCCGCAGGATGCGCGCGCCGAGCGAATGGAACGTGCCGATGAAGGCGCCTCCGCGGCCCGCCGCCGGGGCTCGGCGCGCCATTTCCTTCGCCGCCTTATTGGTGAACGTGATGGCGCAGATCCGCCGCGGCGGCATCCCCGCCGCCATGAGGGAGGAAATGCGGCTCGTGAGCGTCCTTGTCTTCCCCGTCCCAGCTCCCGCCACTATTAAAAGAGGAACGGCAGGCGCCGCGGCAGCCGCTTTTTGGGCGGCGTTCAGCGCGAGATCGGGCCGGCCTGCCGTCGCAATATTGTTTTTAACAGGTATTTTGCGGTTTGTCGGCATGTATGTTATGATGTTTCCATCAGTACGATAGTACGACCATTATATAGGAAGAACATGCCATTAACAGTGGCTGTTTTTTTGGTTGTCGGCGGGCTCGCCTCGGGAGCCGTATTTGCAAAGAAGACCGGCACGGTGGAAGAGCGGGGCGTTCTCGGCGGACCCGTTGCATCGGCGTCGCTCCTTGCGAGCGCCGAAGGAGCTGAATTTGCGCCGCCGTCGGCCATCGGCGCGCCCGCCGCGATAGCGCTCGCAGGCGCGGGCGGCCCGAATGGCGGCGGAGGCACGAACGGCATAACGGCCGGATCCGGCCAACCGGACAGCGCGGCGTTCGCGGACGCCGTGACGCCAGCGGGCGACGCCGTGCAGGACCTCGGCGCGCCCGTCGGCCCTTCTTTCGACCGGTCGGGCATGATCACCTATACCGTGAAGCCCGGCGATAATCTTTCAAAAATTGCGGCGTATTTCGGCATTTCCATCAATACGATCGTGAGCGCGAATCCCGGCTTGCGCGCGAACTTTTTGCGCATCGGGCAAACGTTGAACATCCTGCCGACCTCCGGCGTCGTTTATGCGTCGCGCGCCGGCGACACGCTCCAATCCATCGCGGACCTCTTCGGCATCTCGCAGGACAAGATCCTGCAGTTCAACGGCTCGGTGAACTTCTCTGAGCTTGACCCTGGGACGTCCGTGATCATCCCGGGCGGGACGGCGAACGCGCTCATAGCGATCGGCTCGTCGCTGCCGAATTTCAACAGCCAGTTCGTCATGCCGGCGAACGGGTATAACTGGGGGATCCTGCATCACTACAACGCCGTGGACATTGCGGATTCCTGCGGCACGCCGGTCGTCGCCGCGGCGGAAGGGCTCGTCGTGCCGGACCCGAACATCCCCTATACGACCGATGGCTGGAACGAAGGCTACGGCAACTTCGTGCTCATCGAGCATCCCTTCGGCAACGGCGTCGAAACGCGCTACGCGCACCTTTCGCAGGTGCTCGTGCAGGTCGGCGATTACGTGAAGCAGGGGCAGGAGATCGGCCTCATGGGCGAAACCGGCGATGCGACCGGCTGCCACGTGCACTTTGAGGTGATCGGCGCGCAGAACCCGTTCGCGAAAGGATAGGAAGCTTCGCGCGCCTTCTCGTGCGTCCTCCCGTCACGCCTCCTCCC
>CAZDJP010000003.1:6272-8328 GCA_964505865.1 uncultured Candidatus Saccharibacteria bacterium | reverse complement strand
TCCTCCCGCAGCCGATAACTGAACGCTTCGGCGATGTGTTCGGCTGCCACGCGACCGGCCTCCTCCAGGTCGGCGATCGTCCGCGCGACCTTAAGGACGCGATAGTAGCCGCGCGGCGAGATGCGGCTCCGATCCAACGTTTCCAGAAACTTTTCCGCTTCCGGCGTGAGCCGCGCCGCCGCCTGTGCCTCGCGCGAGGTCATTTCCGCGTTCGTCGCAATAGACGCGCTCTCGGTTGCATTTCCATGCGCATTCGGAGCGGCGGCGCGGCGGGCAAAGCGCGCCGCCTGCCGTTCGCGCGCCGCCGCAACGAGCGCTTTCGCGCGGGGACTCGCCGCCGCGCGCCATTCCCCCTTCCTCAATTCACCCACTTTCACGCGCCCTACATTGATCTGGATGTCCACGCGGTCCAAAAGCGGCCCGGACACCTTCCGTTGATATTTCACGACCTCGTACGCGGTGCAGGCGCACGCGCGCTCCGGGTCGCCGTAATAGCCGCATGGGCATGGGTTCATCGCCGCGATAAGGGCAAATCGCGCAGGGAATGCAAAGGTCCGCTTCGCGCGCGCGACGCGGATGACGCCCGATTCCATCGGTTCGCGGAGCGCTTCGAGCGCGTTCGCGGGAAATTCCGGCAATTCGTCGAGGAAGAGCACGCCGCGGTGCGCCAAGCTCACCTCGCCCGGTTTCGGGTCGGTGCCGCCTCCCATGAGCGCCGCCGCGGACGCGGTCTGGTGAGGCGCGCGGAACGGCCGGCATTCCATCAACCGTCCCGGACTCAACCCCGCCGCGCTCCAGATCTTCGTCACCTCGATCGCTTCGCGCCGCGTGAGGTCGGGCAGGATGCCCGCGAGCGCTCGCGCAAGCATGCTCTTTCCGACGCCCGGCGGCCCGACCATAAGGAGGTTATGCCCTCCCGCTGCGGCGATCGTGAGCGCGCGTTTCGCATTCTCCTGGCCGATGATCTCGGAGAGATCGGGAAAGATACGCCGATGGTCCGCCGCGGCCGAGCCAAGTTCCGTCTTTGACCCCGATTTCTTTTCCTTTCCGCCTTCCACCCGTCCCTCGAGGAATGCGATTGCTTCATCGAGCGTGCCGATCGGAACGACGGCGATCCCCTCCATCGCCGCCGCTTCATCATCGTTCCCGCGCGGGAGAAGAAGCTGCGCAAAGCCGCGTCCAGCCGCCATCTGCGCGATGTTCAAGGCGCCTGCGATCGCGCGCAATCGCCCGTCGAGCGCGAGTTCGCCGACGAACATTTTATCGGCGGCATTGAACGGACGGATTTGTTTCGTCGCGATCAAATAGCCGATGGCGAGCGCAAGATCATACTGCGAACCGGTCTTTTTGACATCGGCGGGCGCGAGATTGACCGTAATCTTCCTATTCTCGCGGTTCGGCGGTTTCACGCCGGAATTTTTCAGCGCGGAATTCACCCGCTCCTTCGCTTCGGTGAGAGCGCGGTCGGCGAGTCCGACGATGTTGAATGCATGGAGGCCGACGTTGATGTCCACCTCTACCTCAATGAGCTGCGCATCAATGCCGACGAGCTCGGCGGAGTAGACCTTGGCGAGATTGTTAAGCGCCACCGTTTACTCATACCACGGCGGCGATAAAAAAATCATTAAAGAGCAGTTGCATTTATCCTCCGGATTTGCAACGCTTGCAAAGGCGCGACTCCGGCGCGGCATCCGTCACGTCCCGACCGATCGCCCTCTCGCATTTTTCGCAAACACCATATTTCCCGGACCGACCGGCATAGATCTTACCGAGCGCGATGTCAATCTCATCAAGGCGGATCTTGAGATCGTTCGCCATAGCAAGCTGATTGCCGAGCGCCTCGGTCGCATCAGTTTCCTCATCCGGACTTTCAGTATCATGCCCGAAATCGGTCGGACGCTCGAACTGTTTGATCTCGTTGAGGAGCAACGTCCGCTCTTTCTCAAGTTTTTGCTTATAGGCTTCTAGCTGTATTTCATCCATAGAATCAAATTCTAATGGTAATCCGGCAATATGGCAAATTCCGGCAAAAGACAATTGCCGGATTGCCGGATTA
>CAZDJP010000003.1:0-6172 GCA_964505865.1 uncultured Candidatus Saccharibacteria bacterium | reverse complement strand
TGCCGGATTATTGCCGGATTAACGAAAATTTAATGAAATTCGTTGCCGGTTTTTCTGGAATTAAAATTCAAATTGCCAAATAATGCTGATTTTACCTATATTTTTGTATTTTTAGCCAAAAAAGTGTTTGGCGACAAACATATTTAAAATCATTAAAAATATGTTTGTCGCCAAACATAATTAAAATTATTTAAAAATATGTTTGTCGCCAAACATAATTTTAATTCAAAAAATAAAGAAATCGGTCTTTTAGGCGAAAATATAGCCTGTGATTACCTTATTAAAAATAGGTGGAAAATAATAGGGAGGAATTATCGTAGAAAATCTGATGAGATTGATATCATCGCGGTGGCACCCGATAAAACACTGGTATTCATTGAGGTAAAAGCGTTGGTGGTGCGGAATCATACTGATGCCGAATGGTTGATCCCTGAGGATAACCTCACACCATCAAAACTGTGGAAAATTACTCGAACCTGTAAATTCTTTGCCTGGCGGAACCCTCACCTCATTGATGAGGAAAAGGGGTGGCGTATTGATCTTTTGGCTATTGATATCGGCTTGAGCGGCGGAGCGAGCGATATCAGACATTATGAAAATATCTGAGAACATTTGACAAACAGCTCGAAAGCGCATACTATCGGAATATTCATGGGTCCGCCGTCGGCGGGCCCTTTTCCAAAAAAGGGAGCGCGCTGCGCTATAACAGCAGATAAACATGTTGAACGTCAAAGAGCTGACAAAAGCGTTGAAGCAAGTGGCCGAAGAAAAGGGCCTCGATCCGGAAAAAGTGCTTGAGGTGATCGAAGCATCCATCGCTGCGGCGTATAAGCGCGAGTACGGCCAGCGCGGCGACATAGTGAAATGCAAGCTCAACCAGACGACCGGCGAACTTCAATTCTCGCAGGCGAAGACCGTCGTGGACGAAACGATGGTGCGGTTTGTTTCCGAAGAAGAAGAGGCGGCCGAACGTGAAGCTGCCGAGCGCGAAACGGCCGAGAAAAAAACCGGAACCGCGGAATCCGCCGACGAGCAAAAACTGCCGCGTTTCAATCCAGAGAGACACATGACGGTGGAGGAGGCGAAGAAAATAAAAAAGGACGCGAAGCCGGGCGACGAGATTACCTTTGAATTGCCGATGCACGACGATTTTGGCCGGATTGCGGCGCAGACGGCGAAGCAGGTCATCTTGCAAAAGCTGCGCGAGTCGGAACGCGATTCCATTTTGAGCGAATGGCGCGGGAAGGAAGGGCAGATCGTGAGCGGCGTTGTCCAGCGGTTCGAGCGAGGGAACGTTTTCATTGACCTTGGCCGCGCGGTGGGCGTGATGTTCGCGAACGAATCCATCCCGGGCGAGCACTACCGCGCCGGCGAGCGGCTGCGGTTCCTGGTGCTTGCGGTGCAGGAAGATACGCGCTTGCCGGGGATCATTTTGTCGCGTTCGCATCCGAAATTCGTGATGGAGCTTTTCCGCATGGAGGTGCCGGAGCTCGCGGAAGGCGCCATCGAGATCAAAGCGATCGCGCGCGAGCCGGGCAATCGCACGAAGGTGGCGGTCGCGTCGAAGACGGAAGGCATTGACCCGGTGGGCGCGCTCGTCGGCCAGCGGGGGACGCGCGTGATGGCGGTGAACAACGAGCTCGGCAATGAAAAGATAGACATCGCGGAGTGGTCCGATGACCCGGCGGCATTCATTGCGAACGCGCTCTCGCCGGCGAAGGCGGAAAAAGTGGAAGTGATGCCTCGGCGGGAGGCGCGCGCGTTCGTGCCGGAGAGCCAGCTCAGTTTGGCGATCGGGAAGGGCGGACAGAACGTGCGGCTCGCGGCCAAGCTCACCGGCTGGAAGATAGACGTGCGTTCGGAGACGCGGCCCGAGGAAGCGCAGGAGGGCGGCGTCGCGGGGATGGCGGCAGCGGACGCAAACGCTGGCATGGCGGGCGCGGAGGCGGGCGGGGCGACAGCCCTTGATTCCGAGGACGAGGGAACCGGCCAGATCGCGCCGCCGAAGGACGACGGCGAAAAAGAGGATATAATTACGTAAAACCATGCCGCAAATCATTTTTTCATTGGCAAGCAGCGTGGCGGCGATCGCGGCGGCGGTCATCCTTATAGGAAGGATCCGCAAGCGGCCGTCGGGCGACGAGAAGATGCGGGAGATAGCGCACGCGATACAGCTCGGCGCGAAAGCGTACCTCAACCGCCAGTACCGCGCGGTTGCGCTCGTCGCGGTCGTGATCGCGGCGGTGATCGGCTTTGCGCTCGGGTGGGTGACGGCGGCGGGCTACGTGATCGGGGCGTTCGCGTCGGCCTTGGCGGGCTACATCGGCATGAACATGTCCGTGCGCGCGAACGTGAAGACGGCGGAAGCGGCGAAGAAAGGCCTTGCGGGCGCGCTCACGCTTGCCTTCGAGGGCGGCTCGGTGACGGGACTCCTCGTCGTCGGCCTCGCGCTCCTCGCGGTCACGGGATTCTACGCCGCAACGCAGGATGTGCGGGCGCTCATCGGACTTGGCTTCGGCGCGAGCTTGATATCGGTCTTCGCGCGGCTCGGCGGCGGCATCTTCACGAAAGGCGCCGACGTGGGCGCGGACCTCGTGGGCAAGGTGGAGGCCGGCATCCCGGAGGACGACCCGAGGAACCCCGCGGTCATCGCGGACAACGTGGGCGACAACGTCGGCGACTGCGCCGGCATGGCGGCAGACCTCTTTGAAACATATGCGGTCACGGCGATCGCGGCGATGCTCCTCGGCAGCTTGCTCTCGCTCGGCGCGCAAAGCGTCATCCTCCTGCCGCTCATGATCGGCGGCATTTCCATCATCAGCTCAATCGTCGGGCTGTTCTTCGTGCGGCTCGGCAAGTCGCAATCCATCATGGGCGCGCTCTATAAAGGGCTCATCGCGGCGAGCGTACTCTCGCTCGTTGGGTTCTACGTGCTCGCGGCGGAATACGCGCCGGCGGCGCAGGCGGCCGGCGTCCTCCTGAACGGCGCAACCATCACCTTCGCCGGCCTCTTTTGGCCGATGGTTACGGGCATCGCGGTCACGGCGTTCATCGTCCTCATTACTGAGTACTATACGTCCAAAAAGTTCCGGCCGGTGCGTTCCATCGCGCAGTCGTCCACGACCGGCCACGGCACGAACATCATCACCGGCCTTTCGGTCGGCATGGAATCCGCCGCGCTGCCGGTCGTCGTGATCGTCGCGGGCATCCTCGCGGCGTACGCGGTGAGCGGCCTCTACGGCGTCGCGCTCGCCGTGATGAGCATGCTCTCCATGGCCGGCATCATCGTCGCCATCGACTCGTTCGGCCCGATCACGGACAACGCCGGCGGCATCGCCGAGATGGCGGGCCTGTCGCAGGACGTGCGCGAAGTGACGGACGCGCTTGACGCCGTCGGGAACACGACAAAGGCGGTCACGAAGGGCTACGCGATCGGCTCGGCGGGACTCGCCGCCGTCGTGCTCTTCTCGGCGTATGTGCAAGCGCTCGCGGCGAAGGGCGGCCTTGCGGCAGCGATCACCTTCGACCTTTCCGACCCGAGGATCATCGCGGGGCTTCTCCTCGGCGGCATGATCCCGTACCTCTTTGCGTCCATTTCCATGCGTGCGGTGGGCAAGGCGGCGGGCAGCATCGTGGAGGAAGTGCGCCGGCAGTTCCGGGAGATCCCGGGCATCATGGCGGGCACCGCGAAGCCCGATTACGCGCGGAGCGTTGACATCGTAACGAGGGCGGCCATCCGCGAAATGGTCGTGCCCGCGCTCCTGCCGGTCGCGGCGCCGGTCGCGGTCGCCTTTACGCTCGGTCCGCAGGCCTTGGGCGGCCTCCTTGTCGGCTCCATCGTGACGGGCCTCTTCGTCGCGATCTCCATGACCTCCGGCGGCGCCGCGTGGGACAACGCGAAGAAGTATATAGAGGAGGGGAACCTCGGCGGCAAGGGATCGGAGACGCACAAGGCGTCCATCACGGGCGACACCGTAGGCGATCCCTATAAGGACACCGCCGGCCCGGCCATCAACCCGGTCATCAAGATCATCAACATCATCGCGCTGCTCCTTGTGCCCTTCCTCTGATGGAGGTATACTATGGGGAAATTTAACCAATTTTTAACGAATCATGGATCCTGAAAACCAGTATTTAGTTCCGACGGTCATCGAAAAATCGCAGTTCGGCGAGCGGGCGTACGACATCTACTCGCGGCTCCTCAAGGACCGCGTCATTTTCCTCGGCGGGCCGATCAATGATGCGGTCGCGAACGCCGTAATGGCGCAGCTCCTCTTTTTGGACCACGAGGACCCGAAGAAGGACATCCAGATGTATATCAACAGCCCCGGCGGATCGGTCACGGCCGGCATGGCCATCTACGATACGATGCAGTACGTGCGGGCAGACGTGTCCACGATGTGCGTGGGCATCGCGGCGTCCATGGGCGCGTTCCTCTTGGCCGCTGGCGAGAACGGCAAGCGGTTCGCCCTGCCGAACTCGCAGATCCTCCTGCACCAGGTGGCGGGCGGCGCCGAAGGCCAGGCGGTAGAGATAGAGATCGCCGCAAAGCAGATCGTGAAGACGAAGCAGCAGCTCAACCATCTCCTCGCGAAGCACACCGGCCAGCCGCTCGTGAAGATAGAAAAGGACACCGACCGCGACTTCTGGCTTTCCGCTGAAGAGGCGAAATCGTACGGGGTGATCGACGAGATCGTGAAGAGCTCGAAGTAGCCTCCTTGCGATGAACGTGGATAAACGAAAAATCGATGAACTCCTCGCGCGGAACGTGGAGGAGGTGGTGGAGAAGGAGCATTTACGCCGCGCGCTCGCATCAGGGAAGAAACTGCGCGTGAAGCTCGGCATTGATCCGACGTCGCCGGATCTGCACTTGGGACACGCGGTCGTTTTGAGAAAGCTCCGCGAATTCCAGGAGCTGGGCCACCGGATCGTGCTCATCATCGGCGACTTTACCGGGCGCGTGGGGGACCCCTCCGGCCGGAGCGAGACACGGAAGCCGCTCATGGCGGAGGAGGTGGAGCGCAACATGAAGGGTTATCTCGCGCAGGCGGGAAAGATCATCGACGTGAAGAAAGCGGAGATCGTACACAACGGAGATTGGTTTGAGAAAGAGGGGATTGACCAGATCGTCCGGCTCGCATCGGCGGGAACGTTCCAGCAGGTGCTGCGGCGCGCCGATTTCAAGAAGCGGATCGACGCCGGCCAGGACATTACGTTCCTGGAGCTCCTCTACCCGCTTTTCCAAGGGTATGACTCGGTGAAAGTGCGGGCGGACGTGGAGGTGGGCGGCACGGACCAGACATTCAATCTGCTTATGGGCCGCCGCGTGCAGCGCCACTTCGGGATGCCCGAGCAGGACATCATGACCTTCCCGCTCCTTGAAGGGCTGGACGGCACGCGGAAGATGAGCAAGAGCTACGGCAACTACGTCGGCCTTACGGACGCGCCGGACGACATGTTCGGGAAGATCATGTCCGTCCCCGACAAGCTCGTCGGACGCTACTTCATGCTCTGCACCGGCTTGGACGAGGCGGAAGTGCGCGCTTTGCGAAAATCACTTGCGCCGAAGGCGCTCAAACAACGGCTCGCGTCGGAGATCGTGAAGCTCTATCACGGTGCGGCTGCGGCGAAGGCGGCGCAGGAACAGTTTGAGAAGGTTTTTTCACGGAAAGAGATGCCGGACAATTTGCCGCCGCTCAAAGTCCGCGTTTCGGATGAGGGTTTGGTTTCGGACACCGTAATCGCGCTGAACGTGGTTCTTTTATCCGGCGCTGCGAAGAGCAAGAGCGAAGCGCGCCGCCTTATTGAACAGGGCGGCTTTGAGATGGACGGCAAAGTAGTCAAAGATCCGCAGGAGCCGCTGAAAATAAAGGGCGGCGAGGTGGTCCGGATCGGCAAAAAGCGCTTCTATAGGTTATCCACAGGCCGCAGTTGACGCGATTGGTTAAGGCGCTAAACTAAAGTTAGCTCGGCGCTCGCTCTTGTAAATATAAATATCTCATAAACGGCTCTCGCCGAGCCGCAATCGTCGCCGCCATTACGGTGGCGCCAGTGTCCGGTTGGACACAAGCGATTTTTCGAAAAGCCCCGATCCATGATCGGGGTCTTTCTTTTCCCATCCCGCTTTTGTGGGAGTTCCTAAAATAGAAAACCCGCCATGCGACAGGGAAGA
>CAZDJP010000002.1:1845-19989 GCA_964505865.1 uncultured Candidatus Saccharibacteria bacterium | reverse complement strand
AACATTTGCCTTTCCTCCATAATTTGGTATAGTGACTCCCAATGAGGCGGCATCCGGGCCTTTTTTTGGGGATCATCATCGTGGTCGCCGTCGCGGCCGGCTTTTTTGTTTACCCGAAGGGGATGGGCGCGGCATGGCGGCCGTGGCACCTCGGGCTTGATCTCGTGGGCGGCAGCCATCTTGTTTACAACATTGATCTGTCAAACGTCTCGTCCACGGACCAGGCATCGGTCGTCGCGGGCCTCCGCGACGTGATTGAGAAGCGCGTGAACCTCTTTGGCGTAAGCGAGCCGCAGGTGTATACGTCGCAATCGGGCGCGAGCGCCCAGCTCATCGTGGACCTCGCGGGCGTGAAGGACATCAACCAGGCGATCAACGAGATCGGCCAGACGCCGCTCTTGGACTTCCGCGAAGTGGAGCAGAACGGTTCTTCCACGCAGTACGTTTACACGAACCTGACCGGCCAGTACGTGACGGGCGCGCAGCTTATCTTCAACCAGAACACCGGCGCGCCGGAGGTGCAGATCTCGTTCAACTCGCAGGGGACGGACATCTTCGCGAAGATGACTGCAAAGAACGTCGGAAAGCCGCTCGCGATCTTCCTGGACAACCGGCTCATCGAGGCGCCCATTGTGCAGGAGGCGATCCCGAACGGCCAGGCGGTCATCTCGGGCAACTTCACGATCCAGAGCGCGCAGCAGCTTGTTTCGCGGTTCAATGCCGGCGCCCTTCCCGCGCCCATCACCCTCATCACGCAGCAGACGGTGAGCCCCACGCTCGGCGCGAACTCGCTCCGCGAAATGATCGTCGCCGCCATCGCGGGCACCCTCCTCGTCATGCTCTTCATGCTCTTCTATTACCGCTTGCTCGGCCTCTTCGCATCGCTCGCGCTCGTCATCTATGTCGCGCTCACGCTCGCCGTCTTCAAGATCATCCCGGTCACGATGAGCTTGTCCGGCCTCGCGGGCTTCATCCTCACGATCGGCATGGCGGTGGACGCGAACATCCTCATTTTCGAGCGCATTAAAGAAGAACGGAAACGGGGGCTTCCGAACCATTCGGCGATCGAAGAGGGATTCCGCCGCGCGTGGCCGTCCATCCGCGACTCCAACGCTTCCACGATCATCACCGCGATCATCCTCTACGAATTCACCTCAAGCTTCGTCCAGGGGTTCGCTTTGACGCTCTTCCTCGGCGTGCTCGTGAGCTTGTTCAGCGCCATCACGACGACGCGGCTTTTCCTGCGCGCGTTCCTGAAAGACGCGAAAGGTCCGACGCCGCCGCCCGGCGCAGCCGCCGCAGCCGCCGCGGCTGCCCGCTGACCGCTTTTTATCCGCATGCTGAACATCATCGGCCGCAAAAAAATCTGGTTCCTGCTCTCCGGCATCCTCGTCGGCGTCGCGCTCGTCGCCATCGGCTTTTACGGCTTCAAGCAGAGCGCGGAGTTCGTCGGAGGGTCGCTTTGGGAGTTCAAGGCCCCCGCGGAGCAGCCGTCGCTCGTGGCCGTCCAGAACTTTTTCGCAAACACGCTGAACATCCCGGGCGCCGAGATCACGGAAGACACGGCGAACCAGTCCTTCCTTGCGCGCTTCAATACGATCGATGAAGCGGCGCACCAGAAGTACTTGAACCTCGCGAAGGGCGAGTGGCCGTCGTTCACGGAGCTGAGCTTCTCGTCCATCGGCCCCACGGTCGGCGCGGCGCTCCGGCAAAACGCCTTCATTGCGATCGGCCTTGTCCTCGTCGGCATCTCCTTGTATGTCGCCTTCGCGTTCCGGAAAGCGTCGCGGCCCGTGAGCTCCTGGAAATACGGGTGGGTTACGCTTCTTACGCTCTTCCATGACGTCTCCATCCCGGCCGGCCTCCTCGCCATCCTCGGGCACTTCGCGCACGTGGAGATCGACACGAACTTCATCGTGGCGCTCCTCGTCGTCATGGGCTTCTCGGTGCACGACACGATCGTCGTCTTCGACCGCACGCGCGAAAATCTCATGACGCGCCGCGGCAAGGCGCCGTTCGCGGAGGTCGTGAACGAAAGCGTGAACCAGACCCTTGCGCGCTCGGTGAACACCTCCCTCGCGCTCATTTTCGTGCTCCTCGCGCTCTATTTCGTGGGCCCCGCGGACCTCAAATATTTCATCCTCACGCTCCTTGTCGGGGTGACGACCGGCATCTATTCCTCCATCTTCATCGCGAGTCCCGCGCTCGTCCTCCTGAAGCCGAAAAGCGAGCCGTAAACCGATGGCTCCCAGCGGCGCGCGCCCCTTGACAATGGCTTCACAAATAACATATTATTGAGTATAATAACTAAGTATGGCGCAAACTCCGAAGATCATTGCGATGGCGCTTGCGAACCTGAAACCCCGCCAGAAAGAGGTGATTGCGGCGCGGTTTGCGCTCGCGAAGGGAGAGGGAGAGGGTGAGACGCTCGCCTCGATCGGCGACCGGCTGCACGTGACCCGCGAGCGCGTCCGGCAGATCGAAGCCGCCGGCGTGAAGCTTGCCTCAGCGAACATCGCAAAGGATGCGGAAACGGCCGCATTTCTGGAGAAGGTGAAGAAATATATCGCGGCGCGCGGCGGCGCGGCAAAGCGGGCCGATGCCGCGGCGCATGCGGCAACCCTCGCAAACGGCATCCGACCGAACCATCTGGATTTCCTCGCCGAGGCCTCCGGCGCGTGGAAGCTCCACCGCGAAGACGAGGATTTCCACTCGTTCTATTACGCGGACGCGAAGGGGCTCAAGGACGCGAAGGCCTTCGTCGGCAACTGGGTCGGCTATTTGCGCTCGCACAAGGACAAGGTGCTCGGCGGATCGTATGCCGCGCACCTCGCGAGCTTCGTGAAAGCCGAGGGGGAAACGCCGTCGGTGGCGGAAAATTATTTGAGCATCGCGAAGCACGTCCGGGAAAACCCCTACGGCGACGCGGGCCTCCGCGATTGGCCGGAGATCAACCCGTCAACCGTGCGCGACAAGATCTATCTCGTCCTGAAGAAAAAGGGCGCGCCGCTCCACTTCGAGGACATCGCGGAGCATATCAACAAGGCCGGCTTCGACGCGCGCGTCGCGTTGGCGCCCACGGTGCACAACGAGCTCATCAAAGACGATCGTTTCGTCCTCGTCGGCCGCGGCGTGTACGGCCTCCGCGAGCACGGCTACGAACCGGGCACCGCGCGCGAAGTGATTGCGCGGATCCTCAAGGGGAACGGGCCGCTCCGGCCGACCGACGTCGTTTCGGCCGTGAACAGGCAACGTTTCTTCAAGCCGAACACGATCCTCATCAACCTGCAGAACCGGAATTACTTTGAGCGCATGTCCGACGGACGCTATCGGGTGAGGGAAGCATAGGGGCTGCGGCTCCATCGTATTTTTTGATAAGATAATAGGAAGAACCATGGCGCAATTTTTCGCATCGCTCTTTAGCGTCCCGCCCGGGCTCCTTCCGGTCTTCCAAAGCATCGCGGCCGTCTGGGGCGCCACGTGGTGGATCATCCTGCCGCTCGCCGCGGGCGCCGTGTTCTGGGACAACTGGATGCTCTATCTCCATTGGAGGTTCTATAACCAGCTTGATTTCAAGCTCCTCGAGATCAAGGTGCCGAAGAACATCCTGAAAACGCCGAAGGCGATGGAGCAGATCTTCGCCGCGGCGCACGCGCCGTATTCCTACGGTATCCGCTTCTGGGACAGATACTGGAAAGGCATGGAGGAGCCTTGGATGTCCTTTGAGCTCGTTGGCCGCGCCGGCGAGAGCCATTTTTATCTCCGCGTCCCGTCACGATTCCGCAACATGATGGAATCCGCCATTTACAGTCAATATCCGGAAGCGGAGATCACCGAAGCGGATGACTATCTGAAAAGCATGCCGAAGATCCTCCCGAATAAAGATTTTACCATTGACGGATTTGAAGAGGTTCTGCGGCACGAAAACTGCCGGCCCATCCGCACCTACTTGTCGTTCGAAGACCCGACCGAGGAGCGCCGCGTGGAGACGATGGGCGGCCTCTTGGAGGCGATGTCCAAGTTGCAGAACGACGAGCAGCTCTGGTTCCAAGTGCTCCTCGTGCCGACCGGCGAAGGATTCCAAAAGGAGGGCGAACAGTCGATCAAGAAGCTTTTGAAGATCGAGGAGGAAGAAAAAAAGCCATCCCTCCTTCCGTCGTTCGACCTCGGCATTTCGCTCGGCGAGGCGATCTTCGCGCCGTTCCAGCATCCGGGCGAAGCGAAGGCGAGAAAGAAGGAGGAAGACGCTTTCAAGAAGCTGATATTTCTCGTCGCGCCGCACGACAAGGAGCGCGCGGAGGCGATCCAGAAGAAGATCGCGAAGATCGCGTTCGAGGCCACGCTGCGTTTCGTCGCCGTCGGCCGGCGCGACGCGCCGGCGAAGCCGGAGCACCTAAGCTCCGTCCACGGCTTCGTCCGACAGTTCAACACGCAGGACCTGAACTCCCTGAAGCCGCTCTCGGCGACGTCCACGGCCGGCTATGCGGTGCGCGGCCTCTTCAGGCAAACGCGCCTCCGTTGGCGGCGCCGCCTCCTCTACGAGCATTACCGGAACATCCTCCCCACCCGCCACAAGTCCATCCTGAACGTGGAAGAGCTCGCAACCGTGTTCCACTTCCCGATCGTCTCCACGACGACGAGCGAGCTTGAGAAGATCGAGTCGCGCAAGGGAACGCCGCCGGCCGCGCTGCCGGTCGTGGAATGACATGAACAACGAGCTCACCCCGCTCGGCGTCACGAACGCGCGCGGCGGGAAAAAGAGATTCGGCATCAAGCTGGACGACCGCCGCCGGCACGTGTACGTGATCGGAAAGACGGGCGTCGGGAAGACGACGCTTTTGGAGAACATGGCGATCGCCGACATCCAATCGGGGAAGGGCGTCGCCATCGTGGATCCGCACGGCGAGTTCGCGGAGAAGCTTTTGCATTTCGTGCCGGAGGAGCGCCTGGACGACGTCATCTATTTCGATCCCTCGGACATGGAAAACCCGATTGCGTTCAATCCGATGGAGCAGGTCGGCACCGAGTTCCGGCACCTCGTCGCGTCGGGCCTCATGGGCGTCTTCAAGAAGATCTGGCCGGACGCATGGTCCGCCCGGATGGAATATATCCTGAACAACACGCTCCTCGCGCTCCTGGAATTCCCGGGCTCCACGCTCCTCGGCATCCTCCGCATGTTCGCCGAGCCGAACTACCGGAAGGCCATCGTGGACGCCCTGAAAGACCCCGTCATCAAGGCGTTCTGGCAGAACGAGTTCGCGCGCTACACGCAGCGGCTCGAGACCGAAGCGCTCGCCGCCATCCAGAACAAGGTGGGGCAGTTCGTTTCAAACCCCCTGATCCGGAACATCCTCGGCCAGTCGCGGTCGGCCTTGAATATGCGCGAGATCATGGATACCGGAAAGATCTTCATCGTGAACCTCTCCAAGGGGAAAATGGGGGAGGACAACTCGGCGCTCTTGGGCGCCATGATCATCACGCGCCTCCAGCTCGCCGCGATGTCCCGCGTGGACATGCCGGAGGAAAAGCGGCGCGACTTCTTCGTCTATGTGGACGAGTTCCAGAACTTCGCCACGGAATCGTTCCCCAGCATCCTCTCCGAGGCGCGCAAATACCGCATGAGCCTCGTCCTCGCGCACCAGTACATCGGCCAGCTCATCTCGAGCGAAGGCAGTACGAAAGTGCGCGATGCCGTCTTCGGGAACGTGGGCACCCTCATCGTCTTCCGCGTAGGCGCGGCCGACTGCGAGTTCCTGGAGAAGGAGTTCATGCCCGAGTTCCTGCAGCAGGACCTCGTGAATCTCCCGAAGGCGAACGTCTATATCAAGCTCATGATCGACGGCGTGGCATCGCGGCCGTTCTCCGCGACGACCCTGCCGCCGCAGTCGCTGCCCTTGGCCTCGCACCGCGACGTCATCATTGCGAACACCAGTGCGCGTTACGGGACGCCGCGGAAGGTGGTGGAAGCGAGGATCGCGGGCGAATGGGAGGCGACCGAGGGCGACATGATCCGCGAGAAGACCGGGCGGCAGGGCGAAGAGCGTGCCGGCCGCGCGCTCGCCTCCCCGCGCAACGGGCCTGCGGCGCCCATCGGCGCCCGCCCGCCGATGGGCGCCTTCCCGCAGGCTCCGTCCGCCCCCGCGGCGTCTGCCGTGCCTGCGTTTACGGCGCCGCGCCCGAAATCGCCCGCTCCGAAGCAGTTCCCGAAAGCGAACGTGGACATCGACGAACTGCGGCGCGCGATCAGGGAGTCGCTCGCGCCGGGAGGGTCCGAAGGCTCGCCGGACGGCGAGCCGCCCGCGGACGCGCCGCAGGACGGCAGGAAGCAATGAAGCGCTTCCATCTCCTCACGATCTTCCCGAGCATTTTCGACTCCTATCTGAAAGAGTCGCTCCTCAAACGGGCGCAGAAAAGGGGGCTCGTCGCGGTCGTCCCGCACAACCTCCGCGACTTCACGCGCGACAAGCATAAAAAAGTGGACGACCGGCCGTTCGGCGGGGGACCGGGGATGGTGATGAAAGTGGAGCCGATCGCGAATGCCGTCGCGTCGATCGCGCGCCGATCGCGCGCCGCGCCGCGCAAACGTCGCGTCATTCTCTTCTCGCTGCGCGGGAAAAAGTTCAATGCCGCCGCCGCGAAGCGGCTCGCGCGCTACGACGAGCTCATCCTCGTCTGCGGCCGCTACGAGGGCGTGGACGAACGCGTCGCGCGGCACATCGCCGACGAGGAGATCTCGATAGGGGACTACGTGCTCTCCGGCGGCGAACTCCCGGCGCTCGTCCTCGTGGAATCGGTCGCGCGATTCATCCCCGGGTTCCTCGGCAAGCGCGCTTCACGGGAGGACCTGAAGGGCTCCTATCCCGCCTATACGCGCCCGGAAATCTTCAAGGCATGGCGCGTGCCGCGGGTGCTCCTGTCCGGCGACCATCGGAAGATCGAGGCCTGGCGCCGCGGGCGGTAAGAAGTTTTTTTATGATGTTTTAATCGCGCCGTCGGTATGATGGCGGGATGGAGTTTTCGCTGCATCCGGCGGATGTCGCGTTCGGCGCGGCATTTTCGTTCCTCGCCGGCCTTTTCGCCGCGGGCGCCGGATGGCCGCTCTATGTCGTCTTCGCCGTTGCGCTCCTCGCTGCCGCAGCGACGGTCGCCCGCGAACGGCGGCTCGCGCGCGAGTGCGCGCTTTTCCTCGCCGCGCTCGTCGCGGGCGCTCTTTATTATCACGCCTTCTTCGCCGTTGCGGCAGCCCGGACGAACATCCCCATCGGGAAGCCGCTCGTATTCTCCGCGGTCATCGTGGACGAGCCGCAGGCCGGCGAGCGGTCGCTTATGCTCACGGCGGCCGCAGCGCCGCCTCTCCGCGGGATATTCACTCTCTTCGCGCCGCTCGGCGCGGATCTCGCGTACGGCGACCTCGTGGAGGTGCGCGGAACCATAAGCGCGCCCGACCGTCCGGGAGCTGCGCCCGTCATGTTCTCGCCGCAGATCGCGTTCGTCGCGGCCCACCGGGGATTCTTCCTCCGCGAATGGATGTTGCGGCTCAAAGCCGCCATCCTTGCGCGGTTCCGCGAGGCGCTGCCGGAGGACGAAGCGGCGCTCCTCGGAGGCATCACGTTCGGCTCGCGCGCGAGCTTCGCGCCCGCGCTCAAGAACGCCATGGCGCTCTCCGGCACGACGCATCTCGTCGCGGTCTCCGGCTACAACATCACGATCGTCATCGCGGCCGCCGGCGCGCTCTTCGGCAGGCTCCTTCCGCGCCGCGCGACGTTCGCCGCCGCCGCCGCGCTGCTTGCGCTCTTCATGCTCATGGTGGGCGGGCAGGCCTCCGCGGTGCGCGCCGCGATCATGGGCTTCATCGCGCTCGCCGGCCGGGAGATGGGGGAGGCCGCGAGCATGCGGAACCTCATCACTTTCACCGCAGCCGCGATGGCGCTCGGGGACCCCTCGATCCTCACGGCGAACGCCGGCTTTCTCCTTTCCTTTGCGAGCCTTCTCGGCATCGTCTACCTCGGGCCGCCGCTCCGAAAGCTCCTGCGGTACGACCGCGGGGACGGCGCCGGCCTCCTCGGCTGGAAAGAGAGCGCCGCGACGACGCTCGCGGCCCAGCTCGCCGTGATGCCCGTCCTCCTCCGGACGTTCGGGCAGTTCTCGCTCGCCGCAATCTTCGCAAACACGCTTGTCCTCGCCACGGTGCCGCTTACCATGGCTCTCGGCGCCCTCCTCGCCGCGCTCGGTTTCCTCTCGCGCGCTCTCGCGTTCTTCGCGGCCCAGCTCGCGGGGCTCTTCCTCGGCTACCAGCTCTCCGTCATCCGCCTGTTCGCCGCGCTTGCCGTTCCGCTGCCGTTCCATTTTGGTTCGGCGTTCTTCGTCGCATTCTATTATTTCCTCCTCGCCATTTTTATTTTCTCCTACGGCGCCGCCCCGCGGCGCGGCCGCGCGCACGGCAACGACGCAAGCAAAGAAAGCGATCCAACATGACCGCGCTCCGAAAGTTCGGGACGCTCGGACTCATCCTCCTCGCCTCGCTCGCCGCGCTCGACGCTTATCTTGCGTCGCAGGCGCTCGCGCGCCGCGCGGCGGACGGCGCCGTCCCCTCGCCCATCCGCGAATATTTTTTGGACGTCGGCGAGGGCGAGAGCGAACTTATCATCCTGCCGGGCAACGTAAAAGTGCTTATTGACGCCGGTCCGGCGGGAGCAGCGGCAAAGGCGCTCGCCGCCATCCTTCCCTCGGACGACCGCTATCTCGACCTTGCCATTGTTTCATACCCGTCTCCGGACCGTTTCGGGGGCTTTGCCGACCTCCTTGACCACTACGGCATCGGCGCCTTCCTTTGGAGCGGCCGCGTCCCGGACGGCGCAACGGCAGGAGAGTGGCGAACATTGCTCGCGAAGGTGCGATCGAAGCATGTTCCGATCATCGCCGTCGGCGCGGGCGACCGCATCATGGCGGGGGCGGGAGCGGCGGTGACGGAACCGAATGCGACCGCCGAGCTTGACATCCTCTCGCCCGACGGCGCATTCCTCCGGAGCGCCGATCCGACAGAGGCATCGCTCGTCGCGCTCGCCGTCGCCGCGGCTCGCGGCCGCCGCCAGGCGCTCCGCACGCTTTTCATGGGCGCCGCCGATGCTTCGGTGGAACGCTATCTCCTCTCGCGCGGCATTGACCTCCGCGCGGACATCTTGAAGGCGGCGAGTCACGGCGCGCGGCATGCGACGAGCGCCGCTTTCCTGCGCGCCGTCCGGCCCGCGATCGTCGTCATTGAAGCGGGCGGGAAAACCGCCGCCGGCCTCCCGTCAAAGGAGACGCTCGCGCGGATCGCCTCGTCCACCGCCGCGCGCGTCTTCCGCACCGATGCGAACGGCACGGTCGCCGTATGGCCGGACGGCGGCGGGGCGAGCATCGTAACGTCGCGATGAGCCCGCGCGGTTTCGGTTTTGCTATAATGTCTTTAATGGCACACAAAGCGGCGTTTTTTAACTTTGAGCGTTGGGGCGAGGAGGGAAAGGCATACCTCACAAACAGCGAAAAGCTGAAGACGGCGGGCGTGTCGGCGGAGTTCGCGGCCGGCATCATTGACAAAGACCATATCCCTTCCGGGGCCGATTTCGACATCTTGGGCGTCTTCATGGACTCGCCGGTGGACGCGCAGGTGATCGGCGCCCTGCCCGCGGTGAAATTCATCACGACGCTCTCCACCGGCTTCGACCATATCGACCTCAAGGCGGCGGCCGCGCGGGGGATACCGGTGTCCTCCGTGCCCGCCTACGGCGAGAACACCGTCGCCGAGTTCGCCTTCGCGCTCATCCTCGCCCTCTCGCGCAAGATCTGCGAGGCGCGGGCCCGCGTGCGCGACGAGAAACGGTTCGCGACCGACGGCCTTTGCGGCTTCGACCTCGCCGGAAAGACGCTCGGCGTCGTGGGCACCGGCCGCATCGGCAAGCACGCCGTCCGGATGGCAAAAGGGTTCGGCATGAACGTCGTCGCCTGCGACATTTATCCCGACCATCCGTTCGCGAAGGAGATGGGCTTCCCGTACATGGCATTGCCGGAACTCCTCGCGCAGAGCGACATCATCACCATCCACTCCCCGTATCTTCCTTCCACGCACCACCTCATAAGCTCGGCGAATATCGGCCTCGTGAAGCGCGGCGCCTATCTGATCAACACCGCGCGCGGCGCGATCGTGGAAACCGCGGCGGTCATGAGCGCGCTGCGGTCCGGCCAGCTCGGCGGCGCCGGCCTCGACGTGCTGGAGGAAGAGGACGCGATGAAGAAGGGGGATATGGGCATCGACCGCGGCCTCCTCGCGATGCCGAACGTCATCGTGACGCCCCACAACGCGTTCAATACGAAAGAGGCGTTCCTCCGCATCCTGGACACGACGATAGAGAACATCGTCGCATTTACGAACGGGACGCCGATCAATTTGGTGAAGTAGATGACGCTGCTCATTCGCAATGTCACTATCGTCGGCGGGGCGCGGGAGTTCCCCGAGCCGGTGGACGTTTTCGTGAGCGGCGAACGGATCTCGGCCATCGGCCATTTCCCGAACAAGAAAGCCGACGAGGTACTGGACGGCGGCGGGGCGTATCTGAGCCCGGGGTTCATTGACGTGAACACCGATTCGGACCACTACCTCACGCTTTTTGATCATCCGGAGCAGGAGGATTTCCTGAAGCAAGGGGTGACGACCATCTTTGGCGGCATGTGCGGGTCGTCGCTTGCGCCGCTCCTCTACGGCAGCTTGGAATCCATCGGCAAGTGGGCCGACCCTGATCGCGTGAACGTGAACTGGCACACGATGGGGGAATTCCTCCGCGTGCTTGACCGGTCGCCCCTCGGAGTGAACTTCGGGACGCTCGCGGGGCACGCAACCGTCCGCCGCGCGATCGCGGGCGAATCGCTCCGGATCCTCACGAAAAACGAGCTTGGCGTCCTTGCGCGGACGCTCCGCGCCGCCCTCCAAGAGGGCGGCTTCGGCACCTCCACCGGCCTCGCGTACGTGCACGCGCGGGAGACGCCGTATGCCGAACTGAAGCTTGTCGCCGACATCGCGAAAGGAGCGGGCGGCGTCTATGCGACGCACCTCCGCAACATGGGCAAGGGCGTCGTGGCGTCCATAGACGAGACCATCAGGCTCGCGCAGGAGACCGGCGCAAAAACGCTCGTGAGCCACTTCGTGCCGCTCGTGGGCGCGGAGAAAGAATACGAAGCGGCGCTCGCCGCGATGGAAGCACTGCCCGCGGGACCCGGCGGCATAGACATTGATTTCGATGCATACCCCTCGGCGAACACGCTCCTCCCCATCTATACCTTCCTGCCCGTATGGGCGCAGAACGGCGGCGTCGCCGTCATGCTCGCGAACGTTGAGGACGAATGGTTCGCGAAGCGGGTGCGGGAGGGCTTGCCGCCTCTCGACGAGGAGCGCTTTATCGTCGCGCAGGCGCCGGGCAATGATTTCCTCGTCGGAAAGTCGCTCGCGCAGCTGAAAAAAATATACGAGGTCGCGGACGGGCGCGACGCGCTCATCCGGCTCATGCGGACGATGCGCATGCGCGGCGGCATCCTCTACCGGAACATCGCGGCGCGGCTTACGAAGCGCGCGCTTGCGAGCTCGCGCAGCTTCGTCGCCTCGAACGCGCCGAGCTTCGCCGAGGCGCCGTTCCGCGGGAAACAGCTCAAATCCGACCGCACGACGCGCACCTTCCCTGACTTCCTTGCCCTCGTCGAAAAAGAGCGTCTCATGCCGCTCAAGGATGCCGTCGCAAAGCTTACGGCGAAGCCGGCCGCGAAGTTCGGTTTGCGGGAGCGCGGGACGATCGCGGAGGGGAACTTCGCCGACCTTGCGTGTTTCAGGGACGGCGAGATCCGGTTCACGGTCGTGAACGGCGCGGTTGCGATGAAAGGAGGGGAGTGCACCGGCGCGCGCGCCGGCAGGGCGCTCCGCCACCGGCCCGCGACGGCGAAGGCCGCGCCGGAGAACGTCCGCCGCGCGGCGGCGGCCGCCGTGAAATAGCATGGCGCTCATCGCCGTCCGGCGCGGCCACAAGCCGGATTACTTCCTCCTCGCCGCGGTCCTCGCGCTCACGGTCTTCGGCATCGCGATGCTCGCTTCGGCGTCTTCCAATCTCGGTAAAACCCAGTTCAACAACACTTATTATTACCTCGAGCACCAGATCCTCTATGGCCTTTCGTTCGGCATCGTTGGTTTCGCCATTGGCTATTTCTTCTACTACCAAAATTGGAAGAAGGTCGCGTTTCCGCTGCTCATTCTCTCCATTGCCGCGCTTGCGCTCGTCTTCACGCCGCTCGGCCGCGCGGCCTCCGGCTCCACGCGCTGGCTCCGCCTCGGCCCTTTGAGCTTCCAGCCGTCGGAGCTCGCAAAGTTCACGCTCATCGTCTACCTTGCTGCGTGGCTTGCGAATGCAAAGCTCAAGCGCGCCACGGATTTTCAATCCGGCTTCGTGCCGTTCCTCGTCATCCTTGGCATCGTGGGCGGTTTGCTCCTCCTCCAGCCCGCGACGAGCACTGTCGCGATCCTCATCGCCGCGGGCCTCATCGTATACTTCATGAGCGGCGCGCCGTTCAAATACATCCTCCTCACCATCGCTCTCGGCGCCCTCGCCATCGGCGCCCTCGTCTATGTGACGCCGTACCGCCGCGCGCGCATCCTCGGATTCCTGAACCAAAGCGCCGACACGCAAGGCCTGAACTACCAGCTGAACCAGTCGCTCATCGCGATCGGCGCGGGCGGCGTCGCGGGCGTAGGGTACGGCCAATCGGCGACGAAGGGCGGCTATCTGCCCGATGCGGTGGATGACTCCATTTTCGCCGTCGCTGCCGAGGAGCTCGGCTTCATCGGCGCGGGCACCCTCATCGCGCTCTTTGCCGCTTTCGCCCTCCGCATGTTCTGGCTTGCCAAAAAGAACGGCGATACGTTCGGCCGCCTGCTGCTCACGGGCTTCGGGAGCGTCATCGCCCTCCAGGCGTTCGTCAACATGGCGGCGACCTCCGGCCTCATCCCGTTCACGGGCGTGCCCCTGCCCTTCGTGAGCTATGGCGGCACGGCGCTCGCGGTCTTCCTCACGATGTGCGGCATCGCGCTCAATGTGTCAAAATACACCTAAACCATGAAACGCACCGTGAGGATCGTATTCGCGGGCGGAGGGAGCGGGGGACATGTCTATCCAACGCTCGCGGTCGTGGAAACGCTCCGAAAGCGCATGGACGAGCTCGGCCTCCATTACCGCCTCATCCGCATGGGACCGCGGGACGGCTACGAAACGCTCTTTGAGAACTATGGCGTTGCGAATTCGCCGATCGCGGCGGGAAAGGTGCGCGCGTACGCCTCGGCGGAGAACATCGCGGACCTCCCGAAGTTCTTCATCGGCTTTCTGCAGGCGCTTTGGCGGCTCTTCTTCCTCATGCCCGACGCGATCTTCTCCAAAGGCGGGACGGGCGCCCTGCCCGTCGTCGCCGCCGGATGGTTCTACCGCATCCCGATCGTCATCCACGAGTCGGACGCCGTGCCCGGCCGCACAAACCGCGCCTCCGCGCGATTCGCGACGAAGATATTCGTGAGCTTCGCGGACGCCGCCCGCTATTTTGATCCAAAGAAAACGGCGGTGTCGGGCGGACCCGTGCGGAACGCGCTCCTTGCCGCGCGCCTGCCGAAAGAACAGGCAAAAGAAATACTCGGTTTCAAATCCTCCGACCCGCTGCTCCTCGTCCTCGGCGGTTCGCAGGGCGCAGAGCGCATCAACCTGTTCATCCTTGAAAACCTCGGCGAGATCGTGAAGGTCGCGCAGGTGCTCCACCAGACCGGCATGGCGAACCTCGCGGAGACGGAGCGGCTCGCGCGCGCCGCAGTCATCGACGAACCGTTCAAGAACCGCTACCGCGCGGCGGGTTTTTTTGACAAGGACATGGGCGCCGCGCTCGCCGCCGCCGACCTTGCCGTCGCGCGCGCCGGCAGCGGTACTATTTTCGAGCTCGCCGCGTTCGGCGTTCCCGCTATTCTCATCCCGCTCGCCGGGTCGGCGAGCGGCCACCAGCGCGCGAACGCGTACGCCTATGCCGAAACCGGCGCGGCGATCGTGGTCGAGGAAGCGAACTTGCTGCCGGGCCTCTTCCTGAACCAGCTCCGGTCGTTCATCGCCGACGCGGCCGCGCGGGAAAAGATGAGCGCCGCAGCGAAACAATTTTCCGTCCCCGACGCCGCGGAGAAGATCGCCGTGGAAATCCTCTCTGCTATGCGCTAAAATAGGGGCGTATGGCGGCAAAACCGACTGGAACGCCCGTCCGCGTCCGCATGGCGCCGAGCCCAACGGGGCCTTTTCACGTCGGCGGGGCGCGGACCGCGCTTTTCAACTGGCTTTTTGCGCGCCAGCACGGCGGCGCGTTCATCCTGCGGATCGAGGACACCGACAAGGCCCGCTCCGAAAAAAAGTTTGAGGAGGAGCTGCTCGATGGCCTTGCGTGGCTCGGCCTCACGTGGGACGAAGGGCCGCTCGCGGACGGCGGGCGTCTGCCCGTCGCGGATGAAAAGGGGAACCGCGGCCCCTATCGCCAGAGCGAACGGCCGGCGCTCTATAAAAAATATCTGGAACGGCTCCTTGCGGACGGCAATGCGTACTATTGCTACTGCACAAAGGAGGAACTGGAGGCGCAGCGCGATGCAATGGCGGCGCAGGGCCTCCCGCCGAAATACAGCGGCCGCTGCCGCGCGCTCGCGGCGCCGCCGGCCGGCAAAACGCCGGAGGTGATCCGCTTCAAGGTCCCCGAAGAGACGGTTGAGTTCAAGGACCTCGTCCGCGGCAAGGTGTCCTTCGACGCGTCGCTCTTCGGTGACATCGTCATTGCGAAATCGCTCGACGAACCGCTCTATAATTTTGCCGCCGCGGTGGACGACGAACTTATGGCAGTGAGCCATGTGATCCGCGGCGAAGACCACCTCGCGAACACGCCGAAGCAGATCCTCCTGCAGCGCGCGCTCGGCTTCCGCACGCCCGCCTACGGGCACATCCCGCTTATTTTGAATCCCGACCGCACGAAGATGTCCAAGCGCTTTGCGGACACGGCGCTCGCGGAGTACCGGCGGCGCGGCTATCTGCCGGAAGCGCTCGTGAACTTCCTCGCGCTCCTCGGATGGCACCCAAAGGACGACCGCGAAATCCTTTCGGTGAAGGAGCTTGTAAAAGAGTTTGACCTTGCGCGCGTACAACCGTCCGGCGCCGTATGGAACGAAGAAAAACTCGGCTGGCTGAATCGCGAGCACATGAAACAATTGAGCGACAAAAAGCTCGCCGCGCTCGCAGCGCCCTTCTTCGCGGAGGCGCGCCTCGCCGCGCCGGCGCCTTTCCTCGCGAAGGTCGTCGCCGTGGAGCGCAGCCGCGCGAAAACGCTGCGCGACCTCGCGGAACAGGGCCGGTTCTTCTTTGCCCTGCCCGATTACGATCCGGAGCTCCTTATTGGGAAGGAAAGCTCGCACGATGAGGCGCGCGAGACCCTCGTCGCGCTCCGCGACCGCTTCATGAAGATCGACGCCAATGCCTTCACCAGAGAAACCATTTCCGCCGTCATAACGTTCCTTATAGAGGGAGGCGTGAGAAGGGGAGCAGTGCTCTGGCCCTTGCGGGTCGCCCTCTCCGGTCTTCGCGCCTCCCCCGACCCATTGGATATCATTGAGGTGCTCGGCAAGGAAGAATCCTTAAAGCGTTTCAGCCAAGCGATCGCGAAACTGTCCGCGTGACCATTCGCCCGATTTGATGAAAAAGATCGCCCAACGTTCCGCCATCGTTTTGCTTGTCATCGGCTCGCTCGTTTTTTTTATTGCCGCAATGGCGGCCGCGCGCGCGGCCGGCGGGAGCGGCGGCGGCGGCGCGGCCGACCCCGCCGCTCCCGCCGGTTCCGCCGCCGCCTCCTCAAGCCTGGAGGCCCAGCTCCAGCAAAAAGAACAGGAGATCAGCGCGGTGAACCAGCAGATCCTGCAGGCGAAGCAGAACCTCCAGACGGTGCAATCCCAACGGGTGTCGCTCCAGCAGCAGGTGAACCTCTTGAACGGCAACATCAGCACGTTGAACCTCAACATTCAGGCCGACACGCTCACCGTGGAGCAGCTCAACCTACAGATCGAGCAATTGAACGGCGACCTTTCGGATATCAGCGCATCCATCGGCCTCAAGCAATCGGCCATCGAAAAGATATTGGAGAATATGGAGCGGAACGACGCAGCGAGCGGCAACCTCCTCGCGGTCATGCTGCGAAGCGGCACCCTTGCCGACGGCGTCCTCGAGGCGAACAATCTTCTCCAGCTCCAAGGCCAGCTCGCCGACGATATCAATAACCTGAAGGATCTCCATACCCAGTATAGTGCGACCATCCAGCAAAGTTCGGCGAAAGTTTCGGACGTGGCGGCGAAACAGCAGGACCTTGAAGCGCGGAAATCCATCCTGCAAGACCAGAACGCCGAAAAACGGACGCTCCTCGCGAGCACGAAGGACCGGGAGAGCGTGTTCCAAAAACAGTACGCCGCCCTCCAGGCGCAGCAGGCGAAGATCAATGACGAAATAGAGGCGATCGACGCCATTCTTCGGACGAAGATCAACCCATCCTTGCTTCCGGCGCTCGTGCCCGGCACCCTGCTCGTGCCGATTGCAGGGGATACGCAAGCGGACATCACGCAGAGCTACGGCGCGACGGCCTTCGCCCTGCGCGAGTACGTCCACCGATGGCACAACGGCATCGACCTTGCCGCTTCGATCGGCACTCCCATCCTCGCCGCCGCCGACGGGACAGTGAACGCGGCCGCCAACGAAGATCTCTACTGCCCGCACGGCGCCTACGGAAAGTTCGTCACGATCGACCACCCTGACGGCCTCACGACGCTCTACGCGCACCTTTCACGGTGGCTCGTCTCGCCCGGCGAGACGGTGAAGAGGGGGCAGGTCATCGGCTACTCCGGCGCAACGGGCGATGTCACGGGCCCTCACCTCCACTTCACCGTCTTTGCGCAATCAACCTATTACGTCGTCCATTCGCAATATTGCGGGCCGCTGCCCGAGGGCGGCGATCTGGACCCCATCGGGTACCTCTGGTAGCAATGGCGCCGCGCGCCATGCGCGCTGCGGTATAATGGAAGGATGAGGAACAAGCGGCGGCCGGGCCATTCTCTCCTTGTCGCGGCGGGCATCATCGCGATCGCGGCTGCCGCTGGCATTATCTTCCTTTATGGCGCGCCGGCGCGCGCCTACTCTATAACGACCGGCTCTGGCGCCGCTCCCGCCGCGGGGGGCGGCCTGACCTTCGGCAATATTGACCTCGGCGGCATCGTTTCCCAACTACAGAATTTCTTTCAAGATTTAGGCTCAACGGGGAATATAGCCCTGTTCCCACTGAACGGGCCCTCGGCAATGCCGAATGGAACATTGTTTACGATGGACAATTTCTCCCGGTTGCTTGGTACCGTGAAGAACGCCATACATTGGTTGTCCGTATACCTTGATAAGGTAAGCAGCAGCATATGACATAAAAGGTATATTGTGCGACAGATAAGGGGTTTGCGAAAGCATCCCTTCCCTAGTCATGGCCGGACGTCGTTCTCATACGAATACATCAGCGATTTCCACGATGGCATTGACATCGCTGCGGCCCTGATCCTTCTGGCACCTCCGTAGATCCGCTATCATATATAGGAACGGTCTACCAATAAGAGCGATGGGAAGGATACATTTCATCGGCATCGGCGGCATCGGGATGAGCGCCCTTGCGCGCTATTTCAAAGCCCAAAAATGGGCCGTTTCGGGGTCGGACGCGGCAAGGGGGCCGATCGCCGCCGGACTCCTAAAAGACGGCATACGGGCCAAAATCGGGCATAAAAGAGGCAATCTGCCGGCCGACACGGCGCTTGTTATTGTTTCGCAGGCCATCAGGGAGGATAATCCTGAATTAAAGGAAGCGCGGCGGCGCGGCATCCGCGTCCTCACCTACCCCGAAGCCGTCGCCGAGCTTACGGAACAGTACCGCACGGTCGCCGTCGCGGGCGCGCACGGGAAGTCCACGACGACCGCGCTCGCGGCGCTCATCCTCATCCGCGCCGGGTTCGATCCGACGGTCATCGTGGGCACGCTCCTCCGCGAATTCGGG
>CAZDJP010000002.1:0-1745 GCA_964505865.1 uncultured Candidatus Saccharibacteria bacterium | reverse complement strand
CGGCAATGATGGTTGGCTCGTGCTCGAAGCCGACGAATTCGGGAATGCCTTCTCGCATTACTCCCCTACCGTCGCCGTCGTCACGAACATTGATCGCGAGCATCTGGACGTTTTCAAAACGCTCGCAGGCGTGAAAAAGGCGTTCATCGGCTTCATGGAGAATATCGCGGGCGGCGGCGCGCTCATCCTGAACCGCGACGATAAGAATCTGCGGTCGCTCCGGCGCGAGATCGCCGCAATTGGACGTCGCAAGGGCGTGCGGGTCATCTGGCATTCCAACCGCGGCACGACGGCCGCGAAAATCCGCCGCGTCATAAAGATCCCGGGCGAACACAATGTCGCGGATGCCGTTGCCGCGTACAAGGTCGGCCGGGCGCTCGGCATCCCCCATCGGACGATCCTCGCCGCAATCGGCGCCTACCGCGGCGCATGGCGCCGGATGGAATACCGCGGGCAGTTCCGCGATGGCGCCGCGCCGCGCCGCGCGGCGCGGCGCGGCGGAACCGGGCGCGGCGCGCCCGTCTACGACGACTACGCGCACCATCCGACGGAGATCCGGGCAACCCTCCGCGCATTCCGCGAGCAATACCCGAAGAAGCGCATCCTCTGCGTCTTCCAGCCGCACCAGGAGCGGCGGCTTGAGGCGCTCTTCAACGATTTTCTTACTGCGTTCGACGACGCCGATGAAACGCTCATCCTCCCCGCCTACAAAGTGGCGGGGCGCGACGAAGCGCCGGCGAAACGGGACGCCCGGGCGCTCGTCCGCGCGATTCAAAAACGCAAACCGAAAAAGTCCCTCTTTTACCTCGCCGATCCCCGCCATCTGAAAAAAGCCATCCGCGCGCTCGGCAATGCCCACGGACGTCATCCCCTTCGGGAGAAGGTCATCGTCATGATGGGCGCGGGCGATATCGCAAGCCTCACCGATGCGCTTGTCAGATGAACCGCGGATGATATGATGTGAGCATGTTCGGGGAATACCGCGACGCCGAGGAGTTCAAGGAAAAATCCGGTTACACGATCGACGGCGCCTGGTACCCCCGCGTGACGAAGATCGTGACGATCAAGGCGAAGCCGGCGCTGTACCGCTATTACGGCGAGGCGGCGAGCTATGCGGCGGCGCAGAGCTCCACCGAACAATCCGCGCGCGAAGGCACGATGATCCACGAGGCGGTGGAGGGGCTGCTCTTGGGCCGCGATCCGGAAATACCGGCGGAGGTCGCGCCCGCTATCGCCTCCTTCAAGCAATTCTGGGCCGAGAACGACATCCAGGTCGCGCCGGACCTGGTGGAACGCCGCATCGTGAACTACGACCACCGCTACGCGGGCACGGTGGACGCGGTCGCCTTGATCGGCGGCAAGCTCGGCGTCTTGGACATCAAGACCTCGCAGGCGGTCTATCGCGACTATTGCCTCCAGACGTCGGCCTACATGGATGCCCTCAAGGGCCAGTTCCGCAATCTCGCGACGCGGTGGATCCTCCGCATTGACCAGGTGCAGCGGTGCGACCGGTGCGGCGCCGTCCGGCGCGTGAAGGGCGGCCGCGAGAAGATCCGCGTCGATTACAAGAACGGCAACGGCCGAGCGGCCGCCCAGCGCGCCTGCGCGCACGATTGGGGCCCGCTCACGGGCGAAATAGAGCTCAAGGAGTTCCCCTACTGGCAGGACGACTTCCAGGCCTTCCTTGGCGCGAAGAAGCTCTGGGAGTGGGAGAATGATTTCTGGCTGAAGAAAGTAGGGTATTT
>CAZDJP010000001.1:13999-23259 GCA_964505865.1 uncultured Candidatus Saccharibacteria bacterium | reverse complement strand
TTCTTGAACACGCGCGCCGCGGCGCCGGGGAGCGCTTTCCGATATTCCTTGAAATCGGAGAGTGTTACGAGGGGGTCGTCCTCGCTTTGGTAGAGGAAGATCTTTCCGCCCTGCCGCTCGAGCAGTTTCAAATTTTTCGGCGCAGCGAAATCGCCGACGCCGAACGGCGCCGCCGCGACGAGAAACGTGCCGCGTATCTTTTTCGGGAAACGGTTCTCTGAAAGGTATTTCGCGAGGAAGAGGCCGCCCAGCGAGTGGCCGACGAGCGCCGCCTCGCGGCCGAGATGCGGGATGAATTTTTCAAACCATATCTTCCATTCGGCATATTTGGCGTTCTGCTTGTTCGGCATGTCCGGCTGGATCACCGCATAATGCTTCCCGAGCGCGGCGCCGAGCGTCCCTTTCCAGTTTTTCACCGGCGCAATATAGCGGGAAAAATCGATTGGGCGCTTTTTTAGAAACGACAACGCCTCGTAGTAGGTTTTGAACGCATTTCCGCCGTTGATGACGATCACCTGCCGTTTCATTGTGGCGTAAATTGCGTTTCTTCGTGGTTCATGATGAAGGTCGGCGGATGCGCGGTGTCAACGCCCGCGGTACCGTCTTTATTGACAATAAACGTATAGCCGAAGGGGTCCTGCGGCATGGACGGGATCACGCCGCGGGCGACGAGCGCGGCAGTGGAAGTCGGAAAGGCGCCGAACCGCGCCTTGTACGCTTTGGACGCCGCATCAAGATAGTCAAGGTCGTTGAGGCGCGCAACGTACGCCGCCGCGCGGTCTTTCGTCGCCGGATCGTTCGTGCTCTTATAGACCGTGATCCATAGATTCCGCACGCGGTCGCGGTCGCGCTGTTCCACGCCGAAGTTCAGGGCGAAGCTCGCGGCGTAATCCGGCACGCCGGGCGTCTGCGCCGCAAGATTGAAATACCGCGCCGCATCCTTTAGGTCCTTCAACTGGAGATAGTAATTGATCGCCATGTAATACGGGATGCGCCAGTCGGGATCGGCGCTCGCGAGCCCTTCGCGTCCGATTACGAACGATCGGGCAACGGCATCGGGGTACGACGAGGTTGGGATCACGGGCAACGTGAGCACCGAGAATGCATACGGATAGCTCATCTTCGGATCCACGGCATTCAAGAATGCGAGATCCTTGAAGTATTCCGTATGGCCGCGGAAAAAGAGGTCCAAGATCTCCGGCATCGTGTTCGCCCAGAGGAACGAGGCGACGGCGGGATGGAATCCCATGTCCGCGAGCCGCATCATTTCCGGCGTGAAGGCGCCCGGGATGGAGGCGGCGACGGTCGTCCGGGTCGCATCATATTCTATCTGGAGCGCTATGACCGCGGCGAGAAGGACGGCGGCGAGGACGATCTTTCGGCCCGCGGAGATTGGTGCTTTCATGCCGTCAGATCTCTTTCTTGCCGAAGATCCACGCGGCGGCGAAGAGGAGGAAAACGATATACGCAAGCGCGTAGGCGAAAGCGAGCGCGACGGAGAGACCGGGCGTCGCGACGCCGTGGATGGCGAGGTTCCGCGCATCGAACTTCTCCAGGTTCGGGAAGATGTAATAAAGGACCTGCACAAAGAAATATTGTACGCCTTTTATGCCGATCTGCTTGGCATCCGCGAGGAGCTGGCTCACGACGTGGCCTAGGAAGAAAACCGCCGAGGTGTAAACGATGGAAAGGAGCGAGCTCGAGAATGTGGACACAAAGAGCGCGAACGCAATGAAGAGCGCCATTTCAAGGTATTGCATGAAGATGGCGAGGAGGCCGAGGCCGTCAAACCCGCCGTGCTCGTAGGCGACGAGGCCGAGGTAGCCCGCGCCCAAGATCGCGGTCGTGAGGAGAAGGACGAGGCACAGCCCGACGAATTTTCCAAGCAGGAACTGCGCGCGCGACACCGGCTTTGCAAGGATGAAATAAACGACCTTGCGCTCCACGTCCTTGAAGAACGACGTCGTGCCGAGGAAAAGCGCAATGATGGCGTTGAAAAAGTAGATGCCGGTGAGGCCGAAGCTTTTCACCATCGGCAATTCTTTGAGTACGAGGTCGGCAAGGAAGAGCTCAAAGAAAATATAGAGGAGCGCGAAGACGAGGATGCCGTAGAGCAGCTTGCTGCGCGTTTCAAGCTTGAACGTGTTCTTCGCGATGATCCAGATGTTCCTCATGCGCGCGTTATCTCGTGGGCCGCCACGGTCGCCATGAACTGCTCCTCCAGCGACTTCCCTTTTGCGAACGTTTTCACCTGGCCGGCATAAAGCAGGCGTCCTTTATGCACGATGCCCACCTCGTCGCAGACCTCCTCCACGTCATAGAGGATGTGCGTGTTCAGGAAGATCTTCCTGCCTTCTTTTTTGAGGCCGAGCATCACTTCCTTCATCTCGCGCCGGCCGATGGGGTCAAGGCCGTCAAGCGGCTCGTCCAGGAACAAATATTCCGGATCGTTCACAAGCGCCTGCGCGAAGCCGAGCCGCTGGCGCATGCCTTTCGAGTAGGTACGCACCTCGTCGTCCCTCGCATCGTAGATGCCGACGCGCGCGAGGAGGGACTCGTAGTGCGCCGTGCGGCCGCTCTTCCGCGAACCGTCAAGCTCGTCGCAAAACCGCAGGAATTCGATCCCCGTCATGTTCTCGTAAAAATACGGCGTTTCCGGCATGTAGCCCATCCGGCGCTTGGACGCCGCATCCGCGGACGGCTTTCCGTCGAGAAGGACCGTGCCGCTCGAAGGCGCGAGCAATCCAACGATCATCTTCATGATGGTCGTCTTCCCCGCCCCGTTCTGGCCGAGGAACCCGAACACCGGCACGTCCACCGTGAGCGAAAAGTCGTCGACGACCGTATGTTTTTTGTATGCCTTGGTCAGGTGCGATATCTCAAGCATGCCAATGATGTTGATATGGTAACAAAAACGAAAAAATCTGGCGAGCGAAGGCTGCGCGCCTGATCAATACTCGGCCGGGACGCTCGCGAATTTCGTCTTCGTGACGATCACGTGGTCAAGGACGCTGATGCCCATGATCTTTCCCGCCTCCACGATCTGGCGCGTGATCGCAACGTCGGCGTCGGAGGGCGCGAGGACGCCCGACGGATGGTTGTGCGCGAGGATGACGGCGGAGGCGGAATGCTCAAGCGCCGGCCGGAACACTTCGCGCGGATGGATGATGTTCGCGGTCACGCTGCCCACCGAGATGAGCTCGTCGTGGACGAGCTGGTAGTGGCTATCGAGGTACAGGCCCCGCAGATGTTCTTTCGGCAAGTCGCGCATGTCTTTCAAGTATTCATAGACCTGGCTCGCGGTGCGGATCGCAAGCGGCCGGCCGGCGGCGGACGATTTGAAGAACCGGCGGCCGAGCTCAAAGGTTGCAACGAGCTGGCATGCCTTCACGAGCGGAATGCCGAGAGTGGCCTGTACTTTTTTGGGGTCCTTCTGCGAGACAAGCGCATTCTCGCCGTACTCTTTAAGGAGGCGCTTTGACATCGCGAGCACGCCTTCTTTCTTCGTGCCGGCGCCGAGCACGACCGTAAGGAGCTCGGCGACCGAGAGCGCCGCCGGGCCGTATTTGACCAGTTTCTCTCGCGGCTTTTCCTCTTGCGGAAGGTCGCGGATGCGGAGGATGTACTTCTTATCCGCGTCCGCCGCGGCGCCGCTCCACGCGCCGTCGCCGATCGCGCCATCATCCAAAACCAGATCCTCCGCTTTCTGGAGGTACAGCCCGCCGCGCAGGTCGGTTGCCGTAAGCATGGATTTTCGCTTTGGTTTCATTATAGCAGATGCCCATCATTCAGGCGCCGCTGCGCCGCGTTCCGGCAGCGCGGCGGCAGCTCGCGCCGGCCCGAGCGGCACGAAGAGCGTGAAGCGGCTTCCCTTCCCGAGATCGCTCTCCGCCATGAGCCGCCCGCCGTGCGCCGCCGCGATCTTCTGGCAGATATGGAGGCCGATGCCGGTTCCCTTCGCAGCATCGCCGCTCATCCGGTAGAACCGCTCAAAGATGCGCGGGAGCTCCGCCCGCGCAATGCCGGAACCGGTGTCCGCGACCGCGATCTCCGCGCTGCGCTCGTCGCCGTTCGCGACGACGCGGCCGGACAGCCGGATCTCGCCGCCGCGCCCCGTGTGCTTGAGCGCATTGCTGATCAGGTTCAACATCACCTCCCGTATTTTCTCGCGGTCCGCGAGGAGAGGCGCCGTCCCGCCGCATTCGCTCACGAGCTCCACGCCTTTGTCTTCCGCAAGCGCCGCGCAATCGTCGCAGACCTCCGCGAAGAGATCGGCGAGCGCGAATTCTTCTTTGTCTAATTCGGTTTCCGGAAAATCCAACCGCGCGGCGGCGAGGAAGCCATCCACCATTTTTGCCATCCGCTCGGTCGTGGCACCCATCACCGCAAGCGCCGCCTTCCGGTCGCCGCCGCCGCGGCGGCCCGAGAGGATCTCCAAGTTGCTCTTGATGATCGCGATCGGCGTCCTGAGCTCGTGGGCAAGATCGGTGAAAAACCGGTCGCGCGCGGCGGCCACCGCGCGCAGCTCGCCGCCGCGGAACCAGTGCAGGCCGCCCGTATGGCGGACCAAGGCATAAAGATGCGAGAAAAACGCGGAAAAGACCGGCATGCCGACCAGCATGCCATACCGCGGCTAAAATCCCGCTAAAAAACAGTTAAAATACCGATAAAGTGACGCGGTGGCGGAGGGGGGTGCCGACTACCGCCTTCCGATGAGCTTCTTGAACTCCTCCACCATCGGCACCGGCTCGGGATCGGCGCCGTAGAGCTTCGCCGTGTGGTAAGCGGTCCAATCGGCGAGCGAGAGGGCATTGAATATCTTCTGAAGTTCGGTCTTGCCCTGCAGGAGGATGACCTCCGTTTTGAACCCGCGGTCGCGATAGAGCTTTTCGAGCACGCTCATGCGCTTCGTCACGCGCGGGTCGTCGCCGCCGTCTTTGAGGAACACGAAATGGAAATGGCGCGAGAGCGGCGCCGTCCGTCCTTTCGCGTCAAAGCCCGTCATCTCGTTGTGGTTCAATTCCGGCACGACGTTCATAAACGCCGGGACCTTGCCCGTCTCATTGAACTTTATCTTCCAGTTGTAGGCGATCGCGGCATTCCGCGCCGAAGCGTAGACGACTGGCACCGCCTCGTGGAGCCGCTTCGCGAGGTCGCGCCCGCGGTGCTCCTCGCGCGCCGGGTGGAGCTGCGACGCGAGCTCCCGCGCCTCCGCAAGCCAGCCGCGCTCGCCCATGAGGGCAATAAGTGCAAGGAGGGAGAGCGGCGTCGCCATCCGCGGCTGCATGTGAAAATCCGGCATCTGGACGTAGGGCAGCTTGGACTTTTGCGCAAGCGCGATGAGCTTCCCGCGCGCGGCCGCGACCGCAACGGCGCAATGCTTCGCCCGGGCGGCGTTGAACGCATCGATCACCTCTTCGGTGTTGCCCGAATACGAACTTAAAATGACGAGGTGTTCTTTAAGGTTTTTTTCATGCATCGGCGGGAGGCCGTAGCTCGACCAGACGATAATGTGGCGGTCGGGATGCCACTGCTTCAAAATGTCCGCCGCGAGATGCGATCCGCCCATGCCGACCACGATGAACTTCGCCGGCCCCTTTTTGCCGCGGCGCGCGGAAAGCTTCGCCGCATTCTCCGCCTTCGGCTCGTAGTCAAACTGCCTCGCATAGTTCTTGATATCGTCCTGGATCATTGCACTTCATTATACGATGTTGACGCAAAGACGGCATGTTGATAAAGTAAGGCCATGGAAGAGGCGGAACGAATGACGAAAACCGAGGAAAAGCCGCTCGAGGCGGAACACGCTTCCACCGAGGAGGACCTCCGCTCCACCTCCGCGGCGCTTCAAGAGCGGGACAAGCGGCTTCGGGAGGCGCTCGACGGCCGTTTCGACGATGATGGTTCCTATTTCGCGCTCACGGCGCAGATCGGGGAACTTGCGGCGAAGGCGCACAATAATCTTATCGAGGGGTACGAACGGGCCCGTGCGACGGGATTGCTCGCAAAAATATTCTCGCAGCTTGCGAAAACAAAGCGCTTCCGGGCAGAACAGGATTTCAATGAAGTGTCGCGCAAGCGCGAAAGCGCGGAATCGCAGGTGCGCGCATTGGAGAAAATAAAAAAACGCGCAGGATGGCCGCCATGAATCCCGATAATCGGGAACGGCGATCGGCTGGAGACGCGCGCGAGGCCAGCCTGCGGGAAGTTTTGGACGCCGCGCGGAAGGGCGATGTGCTAGGAACGCACAAAAAAGTAGTGAAGAAGTCCGAGGAGCTCACGGCGCGGTACGGAAGGGCGATGCTGCAGAGATCGCGCCTGTATCATCTTATGATCGGCTCCACCCCCGTCGGCGCCGCGGAACAAAGCGAAGAAACCGCTGAAATCGACGAAGCAATAGCGGCATTCATCCGCAGTTTGGCCGACGCGGAGGATCCGGAAGGAGGGCGAGAGCCAAGCGGCTAGACCGCGTGGCCGCCGAAGCGGTTGCGGAGCGCGGAGAGGATGCGGCCGAGATAGCTCGGCTTTTTCTTTGACGCGACGCGGAACTTGAATGCGTCCGCGATCGCGGGCAGGGCCATCCCCCACTTGCGGCCGGTCTTCACGGTCCATTCGCCTTCGCCCGTCGCGGCGACGGCGCCCGATACCTTCCGCAGATCCTCGCCGTAGATGCGGAATGCGTCTTCCAGCCACCCGACGAGCCGCGACTCAATAACGCTGCCGCGGTTGTAGACGCGCGCCGCTTTTCCCAGGTCCAGTTTGAACGGCGACTTTTTCATGAGCGCGAAGCCCTCGGCCAAGGATTGCATCATGCCGTACTCAATGCCGTTGTGGACCATCTTCACGAAGTGGCCGGCGCCCGCTCCGCCGAAATGCGCATAGCCGAGCGGCACGGCGAGGTCGCGGAAGAGCGGCTCCAGATAGGCGGCTGCTTTCGCGTCGCCGCCCACCATGAGCGAGCCGCCGCGCCGCGCGCCGGACGGGCCGCCGGAAAAGCCGACGTCCACGAACCGGATGCCGCGCTTCGCAAGCAGCTTCGCGCGGCGGATGGTATCTTCATAGAATGAATTGCCGGCGTCGATCACGATGTCGCCGCGCTTGAGGCGCCGCACGATGCCGCCGGCAGCTTCATTCGCCGAGCGGCCAGCTGCGCCCCGCGCGCCCCGTGCGCTCCGTGCGCCCCGCGCGCCGCGCGCGCCGAACAAAAACTCGTCCACCCCTTTCCCCGCCGTGATCATGATCCAGATGACGCGCGGCGACGGGCGCCGCGTTTCGCGCGCGGCGGGCGCCGGGCGGGAAAGTTTCGCGATAAGCTCCGCGGGCGCGGCGGCCGTTTCAAAACCTTCCCTTGCGAGTTCGTCCGCGGGCGCGGGCGACCGGTTCGCGACGACGACGCGCCAGCCCTTGTCGCGCAGCTGCCGCGCGACGTTCGCGCCCATCTTGCCGAGGCCGAAGACGCCGATCTCCCGCGGCATCGCGCCCGCGCGCTCCGCTTTTTCCGCCCGCACCGCCGCCTCCGCGACGATGGCGTCGTTATCCGGCGCGTACCGCCGGAGCGGCGCGAGGTCCCGTTTCCATGCGATCGTGAACGGGTCAATGAAACGCCACATCGCCGCGATCTCCTCGCTTGAGACGAAAAGCGTCTGGTCGCCGGCGACGGCGTCCAAGAGCAGCTTTTCGTACTCTTCCGTATATTGCGCATGGCGCGCCGACTCCCGGAGATCAAACCGCAGCGTCCGCTCCTCGAACGCGAGCGCATGGCCGGGCTTTTTCGAATGGAAGCGGATCTCTATCCCCTCCTCCGGCTCGAGCCGGATCAAGATGCGGTTCGCATGGTGCTCGCCCGCCTTGCAGAGGCACGGCAGCTCGTGGCGCAAAACGACCTCGATCTCCTTCCGCGCTTCCCCAAGCCGCTTGCCGGATTCCATGACGAACGGCATCCCCTCCCAGCGGCCGCCCGTTAAGAAGCCGCGCACCCTGAAATACGTTTCGGTCTCCGAGCGCGGCGCGATGCCTTGGATGCTCCGGTAGCCGTCGTACTGGGCGCGGAACGAGTTGCGGGCGGCCTCCGCGGGCGTCTGGACCGCGAGCGAACGCAGAAGCTCCGCGCGCAGCGGACGGATGGACGCGGCATCGTAGCGCGCCGGCCGCTCCATCGTGACGAGCGCGAGCATCTGCAAGAGGTGGTTCTGGCCGACGTCCTGGAGAGCCCCCACGCGGTCATAGAACGGGCCGCGGTCCTCCGCGCCGATCTTCTCAAAAAGGCGGAGGCGGATGCGCTCTATCGTGCGGCTGTTCCATTCACTTTCAAAAAGATCGTTCGCAAAACGGAAGAACAAGATGTTCTGCAGCATCTCCTTCGCAAGGTAATGGTCGATGCGGTAAATTTGCTCTTCTTTAAAAAGCCGCGCGAGGCGGGCATCGAGCGCCTTCGCGCTCTTCTCGTCGCTGCCGAAGGGCTTTTCAATGAGCACGCGCGTCCAGCCCTCCTCCGGGCTGCATCCGTCCGTCAAGTGGCTCTTATGCAGCCGCTCCAAGATGCCGTCGTAGAACTGCGGCGGAACGGAAAGGTAGAACAGCTTGTTCGCGCACGCGCCCCATTCGTCGTCGATCCGTTTCAGCCGGTCATTCAAAGCGGCATAATCGCCGAGGTCGTCGAACGTAAGCCGGTGGTAGGTCGCGAGACCTAAGAAAGAGCTGACGTCGGCGGCCTTCGCGCCCTGGGCTTTCACGTCAAGGATCGCGCGGAGGTGCCTCTTGAGCTCATCGTCGCCCCACTCGCGCCGGCTCACGCCCACGAGCTGGAATCTCGGGGGGAGTTTTTTCTGGACATGCAAATTAAAAAGCGCCGGCGCGATCTTTTTCGCCATAAGGTCGCCCGTCGCGCCGAGCACGACGAAGATGGTCGGCATGGTTTGTTCTTTCTTCTCGTTCATTATGATGGCTTCGGGGGGGTGCTCTAAAATGATATTATAAAAACGTGAAAAAAACACTTCCGTTGTCATTTTTCGACCGGCCGACGCTCGCCGTCGCGCGCGGCCTCCTCGGGAAATACCTCGTGCGGCGGGAGCGCCTGCGCGGGCGGCGGCGCGGCTCGCGGACGCGCGCCGTCATGATCACGGAGGTGGAGGCCTACGACGGGCCGCGCGACCGCGCCTCGCACGCGAGCCGCGGCCGGACGCCGCGCAACGCGCCCATGTTCGGCCCGGCCGGCCGGTTTTACGTATATTTCACCTACGGCATGCACTGGCTCGCGAACATCG
>CAZDJP010000001.1:0-13899 GCA_964505865.1 uncultured Candidatus Saccharibacteria bacterium | reverse complement strand
GCCGGCCGGTTTTACGTATATTTCACCTACGGCATGCACTGGCTCGCGAACATCGTGACGGGTCCCATGGACTATCCCGCGGCGGTGCTCCTGCGCGGCGGCGTCTATAAAGGCACGCGGGCCGGCGGCCGCACGCGCCACTTGAACGGCCCCGCGCGCCTTACGAAGTTCTTGGAGATAGACCGGCGGCAAAACGGAAAAGTCGCGGCGCGCAAAACCGGCCTTTGGCTGGAAGACCGGGGCCTCGCGGTCGCTCATGGCGCCATCATCGCGCGCCGACGGGTGGGCGTGGATTACGCCGGCCGGCATTGGGCGGGCAAAAGATATAATCTTTCTATCACGGCGCAGACCGCTGCCTCCGCACTTTTACGAGCGTCACCTCCATCCCTCCGCCGGGCTCCTCGCCGGCCTCGGCAAGCGGCGTTTTGTCGCCGCTCGCGAACTCGGCGCTATATGCATCGCGCCTGCTTTCAGCTCCGTTCGGCCTTTCCGCGCCCATGCCGCGAGTTTACCTGAACCGCACCGGAATGCGAAGTTCGCCGGCGTTCTGAGACAAGCCCGACGGGTTATCTTTGGAGAGAACGACCGTGCCCGTGGCATATTTGGGCGCCGTGAACGAAATAGCCGCCGCGAAGGGAACGGTTCCCGTGCTCATCCACTGGCTCGGATCGCCCACCGGCTTCACGGAACCCGCGCCGAGCAGCGCGCCATCGCCGTCGAGGACGCGCGCGGGGAATGACGCCTCAAAGAACCATCCGCCGCCCGTTACGGTCCCCCGTACGTCGACCGGAGACGAAAGAAGGTCGTTCGGAAGCGGCGAAGCCACAGCGACATGCCCGTCGGCTGAAACAGCCGGCGGCGCCTGTCGAGCGACCGTCGGCCCTTTCGCCGGCTGCACGACGACGAGAATGCCGACGAGGAGCACGATGATGACCGCGAAAACGGCGACGATCGCTTTTAATATTCTGTTCACCCGGAGAGCGTCCATGTTGAGCGTCCATGTCGCGCGAGGGCCCCTTCGCGCTTCAGCATCATTATCTTCCTTTTCCGCCCATGCGCAAATCCGCCGGGATCGCCGCCAGAGCGCACGACGCGGTGGCACGGCACGCGCTTCGGGTCCGGGTTCCGGTGCATGATGTTCCCCACCGCGCGATAGGCGTTCGGCCGGCCGGCCCGCCGCGCGACCTCCTTATAGGTCAAGGTCTCCCCGCGCGGGATCCGCGCGACGACGGCGCAAACCCTCTCTTTGAATGTTGCCTTCTCGCCCGGCATGTGGCGCATGTTACATTCATTCTACAACTTCATAACGGCGCCACAAACAAAAAAGGCCGGATATGCACCGGCCCGACCGCGATGTTCGCAGGTACCGATAAGCGATCAGTCAGAATGAAACCTCTTCCACGCCCTCCCCGTCAAAAACATAGAGCTCGATTTTGACTTTCGCGCCGAACTTCGCTTCGAGAACGTTCTTTGATTTCCAGAGGTCTTCGTAAAGCGCGGCGCTTTCCTTTTCCGGATCGTTCCCGAACTCCTTGGAATAGCCGTACCCGCCGCAATCCCGGTGGACGGTAAGGCCAAGCGCCTTGGGATGGTGAAGGCCGATCTCTTGGCCTATCCGCTGGAACATTGCTTCTTTTCTCACGGCATCATTCGGATCGTCAGAGGCCAAAAGTTTGATGCCGCCCGCTTCGGTGAGCGGGACGAAAGACCATCCTTTGGCCTTCGCGAACTCTACGATCGTCGAAACGGCGTTCTTTCCGATCGGATTCCACCAGCGAGGGTCTATGCAAAGCAAGAGCGCGATATCCACCGCATCGAAATGCTTAGTGTCAATCGGCAGTTTCAGGACCCTTTTTACATTCGGCGTCGGCATTGCGGCCATTACTGTCATTGATCGATGCTCTCCTCTATGAGAAATTTTGCTTCGTTCCCGCTCCGCACTTCCAAAAACCCGGAGCTCACGGGAATATACTTTGTCTCGCCCGTCTTGTCAACGATCTTCATGGTCCCTTTCGCGAGCGTCGCGATGAGCGGCCGATGGTGGTCGAGGATGGTCACCTCGCCGGCATCGGTCTTCACGTTCACCGAGCGCGCCTCGCCCTGATAGAACACCTTTTGCAGAGAATAAACGCCGATGGTCATGGGATTGCCGTTATGGCGCCGCGGCGACCTCTTCTATGCCGCCCTTGAGGTAGAAGTTCTCCTCCGGCTTGTCGTCATGCTTCCCTTCGAGGATCTCCTTGAAGCTCCGCACGGCGTCCTTGAGCGGAACGTATTTCCCGCTGCGGCCGGTGAAGGCCTCCGCGACGAAGAACGGCTGGGAGAGGAACCGCTGGATCTTGCGCGCGCGGTCCACCGTGCGGCGGTCGGCCTCGGAGAGCTCCTCGATGCCCAAGATGTTGATGATGTCCTGCAGCTCCTTGTAGCGCTGGAGCGTCCGCTGCACCTCGCGCGCCACGTCGTAGTGCTCGCGGCCGACGATCTTCGGATCAAGGGCGCTCGAGGACGAAGCCAAGGGGTCCACGGCGGGATAGATGCCGATCTCGGTGAGCGCCCGCGAGAGGACGATCGTGGAATCCAGGTGGCTGAAGGTCGTCGCAGGCGCCGGATCAGTTATGTCGTCGGCTGGGACATAGATGGCCTGCACGGACGTTATGGAGCCCTTCGTCGTTGACGTGATGCGTTCCTGGAGCTCGGCCATTTCGGATGCCAGGGTCGGCTGGTAGCCCACGGCGGAGGGCATGCGGCCCAAGAGCGTGGACACTTCTGAACCGGCCTGCGAAAAACGGAAGATGTTGTCTATGAAAAGCAGGATGTTCTTCCCTTCTCCGTCGCGGAAATGTTCGGCCATCGTGAGGGCGGAGAGGGCGACGCGCGCGCGGGCGCCCGGCACTTCGTTCATCTGGCCGAAGACGAGCGCCGTCTTCTCGATGACGCCCGATTCCTTCATTTCGCGGTAGAGGTCGTTCCCTTCGCGCGTCCGCTCGCCGACGCCCGCGAAGACCGATGCGCCGCCGCCCACCTCCGCGACGTTCCTGATGAGCTCCTGCAAAAGCACGGTCTTCCCGACGCCCGCGCCGCCGAAGAGCCCCACCTTCCCTCCCTTGATGAACGGACAAATAAGGTCAATGACCTTGATGCCCGTTTCGAACACCTCGGTCTTCGTGGACTGGTCTATGAATCGCGGCGCTTCGCGGTGTATCGGCAGGTATTTTTTGAACGGCTTTTTCGGCGCGGTGAGCGGCCGGCCGAGGACGTCAAAGATGTTGCCGAGGGTCTCCTCGCCCACCGGCACTTCTACCATTTTCCCGGTGTCCGTCGCTTCCGCGCCGCGCGCAAGTCCGTCCGTGGGCGCGAGGGAGATCGCCCGCACCTTGCCCGGCTCCAGGTGTTTCACGACCTCGACGACGATGTCGCCCGCGCCGTGCTTGACGGTAAGCGCGTTATAGATCGGCGGCGGGACGACCTTCTCGCCGAAATCCACGTCCACGACCGGCCCGATGACCTGCGTTACTTTCCCTTTTTTCATGACGATAATGATTCGGCGCCGGAGGTGACCTCGATGATCTCCCGCGTGATCGCCGCCTGGCGCGACTTATTATACTCCATCGTGAGCGCCCGGGAAATGTCGGCGGCGTTCTCGGACGCGTTCTTCATCGCGACGCGGCGCGCCGAATGCTCCGACGCGTTCGCTTCAAGGATCGCGTGGTACAGCCGCGCCTTCAAAAGCTCCGCCGCGAGCTTCGCGAGCACTTCGCGCGGCGACGGTTCAATGAGATACTCCGGCTGCCGCGCGCCGAACGCGAAGAACGACGCCGACTGGGCATATGCCGAGTAGCGCCCGGCGCGCGGGATGGTCTCCTCGATGGACTCTTTGACCGCTTCGTAGCTCACTGGAAGGAATTCGCGGGCGACCGGCTCCTGGCGCAAGGTCGTGACGAACGTCGTGAAGAAGACCGTCGCGCTGTCGAAGTCGCGGCGCAGGAAACCGCCAATGAGGAACTCGGCGATGGGCGCCGCTTCCGCCGGCCGCGTGAAGTCGCCTACCCGCGTAAAAGCCGCCGCGACCGGCAATTTCCGCCGCTCGAGGTAGGTCTTCGCCTTCTGCCCGATGGCAACGAAGGAAAAATTGCCGCCGTAGAGATCGATGCCTTCCGATGCGACGAACGACTCGAACTTCCGGATCACCGCGCCGTTGAACGCGCCCGCGAGGCCCTTGTCGGACGTCATGATGACGAGGAGCCGCCTCGCGACGGGCCGCGCGCGGAGGAGCTCCGGCAGGGGCGCGTCTTTCAATCCGGAGAGGACGCCGAGGAGCTCAAGCGCCGCGTAGGAATAGGGGCGCGACGCAAGCGCGATCTCCTGCGCCCGGCGCATCTTCGTCGCCGCAACGAGCTCCATCGCCTTCGTGATCTGTTCGATGTTCTGGACGCTCTTCATGCGCCGCTTGAGCGATTGCGCGGATTCCATGTTAAACGGCCAAAAAATGTTCAAGCGCCTCTTTCAGCTTCCCTTCCGTCGCTTCGGTAAAATCGCCGGTCTCGCGGATGGGTTTCAGGACGTCGTTCTCGTGGAGCTTTTCCAAGTATTCAAGAAGCGCCGCCTCGGTCTTTCTCACGTTCTCCACGGGGACGTTCTCGAAATAATTGTTGAGGACCGCGTAAAAAACGCAGACCTGCTTCTCGAACGGCATCGGTGCAAGGTCATCCTGCTTCAGGACCTCGTTGATCTTCTGGCCATGGAGGATGCGCTTGCGCGTCGCCTCGTCCACGTCCGTCGCGAACTGCGCGAAGGCCTGGAGCTCGCGGAACTGGGCGTGCGCGAGCCGGAGCTTGCCCGCCACTTTCTTCATCGCCTTCGTCTGCGCGGCGGAGCCAACGCGCGACACGGAGATGCCGACGTTCAACGCCGGCCGCAACCCCTGGTAAAAGAGGTCGCTCTCCAAATAGATCTGCCCGTCCGTGATGGAAATGATGTTCGTCGGAATGTAGGCCGTCACGTCGCCGAGCTGCGTTTCCACGATCGGCAAAGCGGTGAGCGACCCGCCGCCCTTCTCCTTGGACATTTTCGCCGCGCGCTCAAGGAGCCGCGAGTGGAGATAGAAAATGTCGCCCGGATACGCCTCGCGGCCAGGCGGCCTGCGCAGGAGGAGCGATATCTGCCGGTACGCCCACGCGTGCTTTGAAAGGTCGTCGTAAACGACGAGCGCATCCTCGCCCTTGTCGCGGAAATATTCCCCGATCGCGCAGCCGGCGTACGGCGCGAGGTACCACAAGGCCGCGGGCGAGGACGCAGGGGCGGCGACAATGATGCTGTACTTCAGGGCGCCGAACTTCTTGAGCGTCTCCGCGATCTTCACGATCTTGGATTCCTTCTGGCCGATGGCGACATAAATGCAGGTCGGCGTCCGGCGCGTCGTGTCGGTGAGCTGTTCCAAAATGGTATCGAGCGCGAGCGCGGTCTTCCCCGTCTGGCGGTCGCCGATGACGAGCTCCCGCTGGCCGCGCCCGATCGGGATCATCGCATCAATGGCCTTGAGGCCCGTATGGAGCGGCGTATTTACGCCTTCGCGGTCCAAGACCGACGGGGCGCGGACCTCGAGGGGGTTGCGCCGCGGCTCGGCGCCCTTTTTGAACGTATCCCCTTTGCCGTCGAGGGGCGCGCCCAAGGGATCGATCACGCGGCCGACGAGCTCTTCGCCCACCCCGATGGAAAGCACCTTGCCCGTCCGCTTTACGACGTTGTCCACTTCTATCGCGAGGAAGTCGTCGAGGACGAGCGCGCCGATGGATTCCTCCTCCAGGCTCAAGGCGAGCGCAGTGCGCGGGCCTTTCGCCGTTTCAACGGTCAAAAGCTCCTGGCTCACGGCGTTCCGGAGCCCCACGATCTTCACGATGCCGTCGCCCACTTCGAACACGCGGCCGACCTCGGCCCATGCGGGTTTTTCCTTGAATCCTTCTATTTCGCGTTTTAATTTTTCTATGATCTCGTATGCCATGGTTCTTTCAAGTGGTTGTCGTCAGTGCCCGATGTCATCGAACAGCGCGTCAAGTTTCCCTTTGAGCGACCCGTCGTAGAGCCGCTCGTCGTCAACGAAGACGCGCACGCCCGCGACGAGCTCCGGCGCGATCTCCTCTTCCACGACGTCGCCCGGCCGGAGGAATGCGCCGAGCGATCCGCGCTGCGCCGGCGTGAGGGTACGGGCGGACTCCACCGCGACCTTGCGGATCCCTTCCCGGCCGCGCGCGAAGCGCGCGGCCTCTTCGAGGATCTTCCGCGCCTGCCTCTCGTCGCCGTTCCGCGCAAGAAGCGCCTTGAAATTCCGTGCGATCGTCCGGCCGTCCGCGCCCGGGGCCATAATCGCTTCGGCTAGCGCTCTTGCATACCAATGCGGCGCGTATTTCATGCAGAAACGTTCATGTTCCCTGCCTCATTTCCTTCACCGCGCGCGCGATGAGCGCGTCGTCTACCTGCTCCGGCGCGAGCTCCACCGTCCGCACGATCGCCCGCCGGACAAGGGCGGCGGCTTCCCTCTCGGTTTCCCGCCGCGCCGCTTCCTCCTTCGCGCGGAGCGCGGCGGCCGCGTTCGCGAGCTCCTCCGCTTCCTTACGCTTGATCTCGGCCATCAATTTCGCTTCAAGCTCTTTCGCCTCTCCCTCCGTCCGCCTTAAGATACCAAGCGCCTCCGCTTCCGCCTCTTTTATTTTCCCTTTGCCGATCTCTCCCACTTCCAGAAGTCGCCGGTCGGCCTCATCCGCTTTGGCAAGCCCCTCCTCAATCCGCTCTCGCCGCTCGCGCAAAAGCTTCATAAGCGGTTGGTAAACAAAAATTCTCAGGACGATCAAGAGCAGGAAAAAGTTGACTGCCTGGCTCAAAAGCAGGCGCCAGTCAATGCCTAATTGGCCAAGAAGCTGCGACATGGAATATCGCTATGCGACGAATTTGATGATCAGCGCAACGACGAGCGCGTAGATTGCGATGGCTTCGGCGAACGCGATGGCAAGGATGGCCATGGTTTCCACCTTGGATGCCGATTCGGGGTTTCTCCCGATCGCTTCCACGGCTTTGGAGCCGATGAGGCCGATTGCGAGCGCGGGCATAAGGGTTCCCATGCCGATGGCGATGGCCGCGGAGAGAAGGCGGATGCTGTTGGTATCCATATTGATGTTATGCGTGCGAAATTTGGCCGACCTTTTCGTGCGCTGGTTCTTCGAGGATCTCCTTGTTGAAATCTTCCCCGTGGGAGACCGCGATGGAGACGAACACCAGGGTAAGCATCCCGAAAATGAATGCCTGGATGAATCCGACAAAGACCTCCAGGAACATGAACGGGAGCGGCGCAAGGTAAGGTACCAAAAAGGCCATGATGGCCAAGAGCACCTCGCCGGCGAAGATGTTCCCGAACAGCCGGAATGCAAACGAGATAATTTTAGCAAACTCTGAAACAAGTTCAAGGAGGCCGACGAAAAAATCAATAGGCCCCTTCAAGTTGAAAAAAACCTTGAGGCGACCCCAGAAACCGGATGCCGCGATGCCGAAAACATTCACGAGCGTGACTACGATGAGCGCGAGCGCGAGGGTGAAGTTCAGGTCGCTCGCCGGCGACCGCAGGAGCGGCACGGCGGCGCCGGACTCGTTCACCACGATGGAACTTACGCCGGGGAAAAGGCCGAGCCAGTTGGCGCAAGTGATGAAGATGAATACCGTAAAGACGAGCGGGAAGTATTTCTCGGCGCGCTTCCTTGTCCCGAGGACCGACGTCATGAGATCGAGCGATCCCTCCGTAATGATCTCCATGGCGTTCTGGATGCTGCCGGGGACGAACGAGAGCTTTCGGCGCAAGGCGGCCGCTACTACGCCAAGCAGGACGAGCGTAAGGAATGCCAGCAGGGTCGCGTTCGTCACCGGGAACCCGCCGATATGAAAAATCTCTTCTGCGCGAAGGGATATTGGCTGCATACGCCGCCATCATAGCAGAAAACGCCGCCCTTGTCACCGTGCGCGGCCGCCATGCCGCCCCGCCCGCCTATGCCGCCGCGGCGGCGGGAACTTTCATGCTCCGGTAGGTCAAAAGTTTTACGCGGTCATTGAAGAAAAACCATGCAAGCGCGTAGCCCCAGACGAAGAGGGCCCAGCCCCAGCCGATCGGCGCCATGAAGAGGCCGTAGACCGCGATGAACGTGGCGGCAAGCTGGGTGAGGGCCACCGCGGAGAACAGTATCCACGCCGGCCGCTTCGACCAGAAAGGCCCGCGGGTGCGCGTGATGAAGATCGTGAGGTGCCCCGCAACGGAGAGCTTCAGGTACATCAAGGTCTGAATATGCATCCGGTCGATATGGAAGATGCGCTCGCCGAGGTAGAACAATCCGAAGCTTGCGGCGACGCCGACGATCCCGAGCACCGTGGAAAGTCCAAGGACCGTCCGCATATCCCACGCTTCCGGTTCTTTCCGATAATTGACGTTGTCGTACGCAATGGAAAGGATCGCGCCGTCGTTCAGGAGCGCGAGGAGGACGATCATGACGGCCGTCACGGGATAAAAATCGAAGAATACGATGGAAAGCATCATGAAGAAGAGCACGCGCAAGGTTTCCGCAATGCGGTAGATGGAATAGCTCGTCATCCGCTGAAAGATCTTTCGGCTCTCCTTGATGGCGTCAATGATAACGGAGAGCCCCGGCGCGAGAAGCACGATGGATGCGGCGGCGCGCGCGGCGTCGGTTGCGCCCGACACCGCGATGCCGCAATCCGCTTTTTTCAAGGCCGGCGCATCGTTCACGCCGTCGCCCGTCATGCCGACGATATGGCCGTGCTCTTGCAATGCTTCCACAATGCGGAACTTATGTTCCGGAAAGACCTGGGCGAAACCGTCGGCCCGCTCGATCTCGCGCACGGCGTCCACCCCCAACCGCTCCTCCGCGCCGCTCGAGAGCGCGCTCGCGTCAAAGATATTCGGGCCCATCCCGAGCTGCCGCGCGGTCTCCTTCGCAATGGCGAGCTGGTCTCCGGTCACCATTTCCACCTTCACGCCCATCGCGCGTGCCGCCGCGATGGTCTCCTTCGCGTCCGGCCGCGGCGGATCAAAGAGCGGCAGGACGCCCAAGAACCGCCATGCGCCGCTCGCGTCCGTGCGCGCGACGCCGAGCGAGCGCTCACCGCGCGCCGCGAATCCCTCCACCGCCTTTTGCACGGCGGGAGCGGCCTCCATGCGGTCCGCCGCAAGCGCGAGAACCATCTGGACCGCGCCCATGGTGGTCTTGAACGTTTTCCCATCGGGTCCCTTGACCAGCGCCTCGGACCGCTTGCTCGCCGGATCAAAAGACTGAAAATGCAACACTTCGTAGGGATCGAGTTCGTTCGGACTCTTCAAGCCGCCGATGACCGCGAGGCCGATCACGTCGTTGTCCTCCTCCCGCGCGGCGAGCGCGCCCATGAGGACCACCTCTTCCGCCGCAAGCCCGTCCAGCGCGAACGGCGCGCCGAGCGTGAGCTTGTTCTCCGTAAGCGTCCCCGTCTTGTCGGAGCACAAGACGTCGATGCCCGCGAGCTCCTCGATCGAAGACAGGCGGCTCACGATCGCCTGCTTTTTCGCAAGGAGGCGCGCGCCGACCGCCATCGTGACCGACAGCACCGTCGGCATCGCGACGGGGATCGCGGCGACAAGAAGCACAAGTGCAAACTCCAACGTCGCAAAGAACGGATCGCCGCGGAAGACGGCAACGCCGAGGATGAAGAGAACGAGCGCGACCGCGAGAGCGATGAGATAATCCCCGATCTTGAGGACCGCGCGCTGGAAGTGGCTCGTATCGTGCGCCTCGCCGACGAGGTGCGCGGTCGTGCCGAAATACGTGCGCTCCCCCGTCGCGTAGACGAGCGCGCCGATCTCGCCGCGCCGGACGATGGAACCTGAATAGGCCGCGTCGCCGGCCTGCTTCTCAACCGGCAGCGATTCGCCGGTGAGCGTTGATTGGTCTACCTCGATCGGATCGCCGTCCAAAAGCCGGGCGTCCGCGGGAATGATGTCGCCGATGCGCAAGCGGATGACATCGCCCGGCACGAGCGCTCGCGCTTCCCCGGGCATCCATCTCCCGTCGCGCCGGACGAGCGCGCGGATTGCGAGCTTCGCTTTGAGCGCCGCAATGGCGTTGCCCGCCTGGTACTCTTCAAGAAATCCAACGAATGCGTTCGCAAAGAGCAGCGCAAGAATGATGAAAAAATCCGCCCAGTGCCGCACGACCCCTGAGAGGACGACCGCCATCTCGATCATCCACGGGATCGGCCCCCAAAAATATGAAAGAAATTTTAGCAGCGAACTCTGTTTTTTTTCTGCAATCTCGTTCGAGCCGTAGCGCGCAAGCCGCCGCGCCGCTTCGGCGGACGTCAAGCCGCCCGGCGCGGCGCCAAGGCGCTTCATAAGATCGCCCATCGGCAGGGAGCGCGCATCGTCCGCCATGATCCTATTATAAAGGCGCATGCCGCCGCGAGGGACCGCTCACGGTGGATAGCGCCCGCTCAACCGCACTTTTCGCGTTAGTTCCGCAGGTACCGCCGCACCGCGATGAAGCTCGAAAAGGCGCCGATCACGATGCCGAAGAGGAGGACAGACCCGAAAAGGAGTATGAGATGCGTCCAGAAATAATGGAAAATGCCGAGGCCGGGAATGAAGACATCGAGATACGGCGAAACGAACGCGAGCAGGGGCGCGGCGAGGACGAGGCTCGCGGCTGCCGCGAGCGCGGCGGCAATGACACCCTCGACGACGAACGGCCCGCGGACGAGCGCGTTCGAGGCGCCCACCACGCGCATGACGCCGATCTCGTCGCGGTTGGAATAGATCGCGAGGCGGATCGTATTGAAGACGACGAGGCCGGCGACGAGCGCGAGCGCAAGCGTTACGAGGAAGCCGCCGGTCGTCACGACCTGCACGATCTTCGTCAGGCGATCGATGACGGTCTGATTGTCGTAGTAGCTCGGCGGGCCGTCAAGATATTGCGCGATGGACGGGTCGTTCAGATACTGAGCGATCGCCGCATACTGGCTCGGATCCTTCGCTTTGACATTAAGCGACGCTTCGAGGGGGTTCGTATTGAGCTCGTTGATCGCCTGGCTGATCGTCGGATCGTTCGCATGGTTCTCCTTGAAGATGGCGAGGGCCTGGTCGCGCGAGACGTATTGCACGCTTGCGACCTCCGGCAGCTGCTCCAGGGACTGCTGGATGCTCAAGATCTGGTCCTCCGGCGTGTTCGTCGTGAAATAGGCGCTGATGTCGATCTTGTTTTTGATGGAAGTCGCCGCGGCGTTCGTCACGACGCCGAACATGATGAGCGACACGAAGACGAGAAGCGCCAAGGTCATGATGGCGACCGTCGCGGTGGAGAGCCATCCGTTGCGCCGGAAGTTCTTGAGCCCAAAATTGAAAATGCGCGAGATGACGGTGAACATCAGACGAGGATATATTTCCCTTTCGCTTCGTCGCGGATGAGCCGGCCGTGGTCCAGCGTGATCACCCGCCGATCGAGGCTGTTGATCACTTCCCTGTCGTGCGTCGCGAGGACGACGGTCGTCCCGAGCTGGTTGATCTTTTCCAACAGTTTCACGATCTCAAAGGTATGGAACGGGTCAAGGTTGCCCGTCGGCTCGTCGGCGATCACGACCTCCGGCCGGTGGATCATCGCGCGGGCGATCGCGACCCGCTGGCGCTCGCCGCCAGAAAGCTCGGAGGGAAAGTTTTTCATCTTGTCCCCAAGGCCCACCATGTCAAGCACCTGCGGCACGAGCTCGTGTATCTCCCGGTCCGGACGCCCGGCGACCTCGAGTGCGAATGCCACATTCTCGTAGGCCGTCTTCGTCGGGAGAAGCCGGAAATCTTGGAAGACGACGCCGATGTGCCGGCGGAAAGCCGGCAATTCCTTATCCTCTAGTTTATTGACCTCGTATTGGCCGAAGAAAATGCGTCCTTTGGTCGGTTTTTCCTCCCCGATCAAAAGCTTGATGATAGTGGATTTCCCTGCGCCGGACCGCCCCGCGAACGAAACGAACTCGCCCGGGTCTATCTCGAACGAGACGTCCTCGAGCGCCGTTGCATGGTGGTTGTAGTGCTTTGAGACCCCTTGGAAAACGATCATCGATTTGAACGGTCTCTGCCATTCTACAACGTTTCGAGCTCTGATTCAATGAAGGAGTCAAGGTCGCCCGCAAGGGCCTCGTCCACCTTCGCGGTTTCGGTCCCGGTGCGGTGGTCTTTCGCCAATTGATAAGGATTGAGGACGTAGGAACGGATCTGGTTCCCCCACTCCGGCTTCACCTTCGTCCGCAAGCTGCCAATCTCGTCCACTTTTTCCTTCTCCATCAGATGAAAGAGCTTCGCCTTGAGGAGCTTCACCGCATACTCGCGGTTCTGCGCCTGCGAACGCTGCGCCTGCGAGCTCACGGCAAGGCCCGTCGGCAGGTGCACGACCCGCACCGCCGTCTCCACTTTGTTCACGTTCTGCCCGCCCGGGCCGCCGGATCGGTAAAACTCAAACTTCAGATCTTTCTCCGGGATGGCGAGCTTTGATTCCTCAAGCGGCGGCAGGTCCGGGACCACCTCCACGAGCGCGAACGACGTATGCCGCAGCTTCTTCGCCGAGAACGGCGAGATGCGGACAAGGCGGTGCACGCCGGACTCCCGCTTGAGATAACCGTAGGCATACTCGCCTTTTATTTCCACCGTCCGCGAGCGCGGATTGTCGTCAACCACTTTTATCCCCCATCCGCGCCGGCGCGCGTAGCCCTCATACATGACGCCCAACATCCGCGCCCAATCCTCCGCGTCTTCGCCGCCGGCGCCGGGATAGACGGAGAGCGCGGCCGCCCGACGGTCATAGCGGCCGGTGAAGAGCTGCTGCAGCTCGAGCTCCCTGAACGCCTTTCTGAGCGCGCGGAATTTTTCTTCTTCAAATTGCTCCCCGAGCACGGCGGCGCCCTCCACGATCCCGCGGTAGCGCGTAAGGATGTTCTTCAAAATGCCGAGTTCGCGAATCTTTTCTTCCGCCTTCCCACGATCGGCCCAAAAGTCGGCAGCGGCCATCTCCGCTCCAAGTTCCGCGACGCGCCTTTCCTTCGCTGCAACGTCAAAGACGCCCGCCTAACCGGCGGGCTTCTGCCGCGAGTTCATCCAACGCCTGTTTTTGTTCGTCTTTGGTCATGTTTTGTCGTGGGCGGACGGGGCCGGCCATTTCCGCTATGAGCCGGAGAGAGGAATCGAACCTCCAACCTCTGCTTTACGAAAGCATTGCTCTGCCGTTGAGCTACTCCGGCACGCCGCCCCTCGGCAGTTAAAATCTAACAGATTTCTCCCAGAGAGGGAAGGGTACCTCCGCAAAAACGTTCCCGACGAAATAATATATAATAAAGGGATGGGCAGGGAGCCATCCGTCTACAATGCGGAAAAGCTTGCCCGCTTCTTCGGCGTAACGAAAAAGACGGCGCGGGATTGGTGCAAGCGCGGCAAGCTGCCGGCGTTCAAGATCGGCAAGGAATGGAAGGTGCGCGTCGCGGACCTCCAAAAGATGATCGACCGGAAGGTACGCCGCGCGCCGCCCGCCAACGCGCCGCCGCGGCTTTTCTGAAAAATAAAAAGAGGCGGCGCCACGTCGCCTCTTTTTATATGGACCCCGCTTATCGGTCGGCCCGGAAGAATCTTTGCTGTTTATCAATAATGTTTTTGATCCGAACGGGATCTATTGATGTTGTCTTGCTTGATCAAAGCTCGTTCCGTTCGTTGTCCTCCCGATGGCATGGGTCCATGCTCCCATTTTCGGGCTCCCTCCGCAAAAGTCAACCAATTTTGTGCATGGCGGGTGCGTAGCTTGTGACTTGCGAAGAAAAACGGCCGGTGCGTACCGCCCTGCAGCCGCT